>JAUVZH010000201.1 GCA_030602675.1 Candidatus Heimdallarchaeota archaeon
CACTAACATCTCGAGGTGGAGCTTTAACCATCAATGATTTGGCATTAGTTCTTAATTTATCTGAAGATACATTGAAAGAACGAATACTTGAGCTTGAAAGAAATGGCTTAGTTCAGCTAGAGAAGGACCAAGTAACTTTGGTCTAAACTAGGTCTTCTCATACTTTTTCTTATAATTAGCGTCTCTAAGAGCGAATTTTTTTTAAGTAATAATATTATAGAATCGCTTTAGTGATTCACATTGTCATTCGCGAATATTTGGCCATTTATTATTTCACCTATTATTGGATTGCTTATTGGAAGCTTTCCAACTGCATATATTGTGTCTAAGACTGTTGCTGGAATTGATCCACGAAATTTTGGATCTGGTTCTGTTAGCACCAGAAACACCATCCGAGCTGCTGGGTTATGGCCTTGGGGTGCCATTACCTTCTCAGTTGATGGTGTAAAAGGAATGTTTGCAGCATCTATTGTAGAGTATCTCATTGTACCTTTGTCTGGAGATCCAGCTATTTTTGGTGAGTATTACGTTATTTTAACTGCTATAGCTGCAATAGTTGGTCATTGTTGGATGCCTTACTTGAAATTCCAAGGAGGAAAGGGATTGGGGACATACGTAGGTTTACTGTTTTACTTCTATTGGCCAACTGCCTTCTTCTGGATAATTATGTTGTTCATTCTAATCCGTTTAAGTGGATTTTCAGGTATCGGAGCATGTTGGGCATCAGCATTTGTAACACCATTCTGGTATTTGATAGATCTATTTACAGAGAGTACCTCTTTCAGATTTAATTTGCCTGGAGCTTTCTGGCCACATGCTTATTTCATGGATGGAATGGGTTGGCAATTTATCTTGCTATATGCATTACTAGGTATGCTAGTATTAGTTCTAAGACATATTCCTGAATTCAATCGAATAAAAAGTGGTGAAGCATTAGCTTGGAAGAGTCTTAAAACAACTGAAATGCTAAAATAGCATTAAAAAAATACTAAATCAAGGAAAAAGATTCACATACTTTTTCCTTTAACTATATGTTAACGATAAATGTTGGTAGATATTATGACAGATATCCAAAGTTATGGTTCAATAAGGAAATATGGTAGAGTGGTTTTCTTTTCTCTCTTAACATTTGGTATTTACTATATCTTCTATCTTTTTTGGCAGTTCAGAGATCTTGATGAGCATTTCAAAAGAGCTTTTGAAGTAGAAGCAGAATCTTATCCTACTAAGATTAATCCTACAACTATGATTATTTTCTTGATCCTGTTTCCCATTTATCCGATTTACATTAAATATCAATTATTGCATGAACATATAGCTACATCCAATATTCGCGGTAAAGAAAATTGTACTGTTGCATACGAAGCAGTTGTAGTTTTTCTGGTCTTTGGTATTTGTACATTGGGTGTTCTACCTATAATTCATGAACATAGATGGCAAAAGGCATTTAATGATCACATATTGGCACATAAGAAACACGCAAAAAGAAAAAGAAGGAAAAAAAGAGCTGATTAAGATGGTCGAGGTAAAGGACACATTTTCAGAATGTTTTGAAATGTGGTATTCAAGGATACTTATAACTGCTATAGATGAGGAGATTGCTTTAGCTGCTGCAAGAAGCACAGTTGGTTATGCTACGAGTATAATAATGTGTTCTGCGGAAGCTGGGATAGAGAAAATAATGCTTGCTGATCAAACGCCTGATGGGAGACCTGGTGTGATCGTACAGATCTGGACTCGTAGAAGTAAAAAACTGAAAGATGAAATACTTGCAAGAATTTCACAATGTGCTATGACTGCACCTACTACTCGAGTATTTAACATGTTGGAAGAAGGTACAAAAAGTGAACCAATTGGAAAACTGATTTCATATTTTGGTGATGGTCATCAAAAGAAGATTAAGAAATATAATCGAGATTTGTGGGAAATTCCTGTAATGGATGGACTTTTTCATATTGAGGAAACCTTTAATTTTGCAAAGGGGATTGCTGGAGGTTTAATTGTTATTATAGGAATAACAGAAAAGGACACTTTAGCTGCTGCAAGAGCTGCAGTAAAAGCAATTCATGAATCATCTGCAAAAGCGATTACCTCCTTTCCAACAGGTATTTGTAGATCAGGATCAAAAATTGGTTCAAAATATTCTTTCTTAAATGAATCAACAAATCATCAATTCTGTCCAACACTTGTTGGTAATGTAGATGATAGTTTATTGACAAAGAATGCAAAGTGTGTTTATGAAATTATAATAAATGCTGTTACTGAGAATGAATTAAAAAAAGCTATGAGTGAAGCAATTGCTACACTGAAAGATAACAAAGATATACTCCAAATTACCAGCTCAAATTTCAATGGTGAATTGGGTAATGTGAAAATTAACCTTAAAGATCTTATCAAAAACTAATCGGTTATATTAATTGGGTGATACTTATGTCTAATAAAAAGCAGAAAGAAACCAACATGAACGAAGCTGCAGTAGACCTTTTCGATGAAATGTTAGAGATGGAAGAATTACTTAGAGGTGTTATGAACGAACTTAATCTTGGACCAACCATCTTCGATCTTGGACTAAATACTGCTGGTGGATTTCTAGCTGGTGAGTATATCACTCAAGTATGTATGGGTGGTTTATCAGAGGTTTCACTCGGTCTAAAAAACTATGATGAAAATTTAGTTTTCCCAACAATTACAGTAGTAACTGATTTTCCAATAGAATCAACAATGGCTTCTCAATTTGCTGGCTGGTCAATAAATAAGGATAACTACCAAGCAATGGCAAGTGGTCCTGCAAGAATTTTAGCAAAGAAACCTAAGCATATTTTTGAAAAAATTCAAATTAATGAATCTCATGATGAAACAGTAATAGTTTTGGAAACAAATCAATATCCACCTGAATCAATTATGAAATATATTGCTGAAAAATGTAAAATTGAACTCGATGGGTTATGCATAATTATTACACCAACTACCAGTGTCGCAGGATCAACACAGGTTTCTGGTAGATCTGTTGAAACTGCAATCCACAAATTATTTGACTTGGGTATGGACGTTACTTCTATTGTTTCTGCTTTCGGAACAGCTCCAATAGCTCCAGTTTCAACAAGAAAATCAGATCTCATGTTGGGTCGAACTAATGATATGTTAATTTACGGTGCTGATGTATATCTACAAGTAGACTACAAGAATGAAGATGAACTAACCGAATTCATAAATCAAGCTGTCTCCTCTTCTTCCTCCAGTTATGGTTCATTATTTTATGATGTTGTTAAAAAGGTAAAAGGTGATTTCTATAAAATTGATTCCGCTCTTTTTGCACCTGCGAAACTAACAGTAAATAATCTAAGAACAGGTAAATTACTTACAGCTGGCAAAATAAATATTGAAATGCTAAAAAAGAGTTCATTAAAAACTTAGTCTACCATCATTGAAATCCCATCTTTGAGACTTATCTTTGGTTTCCAGTTTAGCTCTTTCATTGTTTCTTCGCTTTTAGATGATAATGTTTTTTGTACGTAATTCTTGATAGGATTTTCAATATAAATCGGTTTAAAATCAAGTTTCATTTCCTTTGTAAGCATTTGAAATATATCATTAAAAGAATGATCAATTCCAGTACCAACTTCAAATACAAAAGCGCCTGGTTTATCATATTCCATAGCTTTAACAATTGCTTCAGCAACATCTAGTATATGAATGAAATCTCTTGATTGTGACCCATCGCCAAAGATTTCAAAATTTTTCCCTTCTTTGAATTTCCAATAAAACTGACTTATCACATTGGCAAATTTTGTCTTGTGTGTTTCATGGTACTTGTCTCCACCATAAATGCTGAAAAATCTAAATCCAATGCTATTCAATCCGGTCTCTACAAAGTACATTGAAGTTAAAATTTCATAGGTTTCTCTAATGCCTGAATAATATGTTCTTGGTCCTTGGATGCTGGAAGATGATGCATAAATGAATTTAGCTTTATTATCCTTTGCTAATTCTAAAGCATAAAGAAAATCCTTTAGTGTTTCATCAATTCGGTCTCGAGTGTCCGTATAAAACATTGGTGCTGAAGAGTAGTTTCCCATAAGAAAAACAAAATCAAACTTCTTATCTTGGAATAATGAATTCTTGTAAGCTTTAGTAAGATCAGTTTGGTAAAATTGTATTTTATCTTCTACAGCCTTTAGATTATCTTTTGTTCCTAGGAATAAATTATCAATAACGACAACATCATGTTTATTTTCAACTAATTTTTCTACAAGATTTGAACCAATAAATCCTGCACCTCCAACTACAAGACATTTTGACATGATAACACCACATGAGTATTGCTTAGAATTCTTTTTGAGCTTATTGTTCTGTTTTGTATAATATTTCGTTTTTCAATAAATAAAGTAAACTAAGAAATGAGCTTAATTCATTCTTTTTCTAAAGTCGTAGGCACATAATAAAATTCACCAATATCTCTTTGTGCTCTATCTAGTCTAGAATTTTTTTTATTGACTCTAGGTCTACCACTTACTTTATCTCTTCTAAAAGTAATATCTACAGTTTTTAGAAAACGATTCATACCTCGTCTTAAACCAGTTGGAGATTTAGCCTTTCCTTTAGTACCAGGCTCACCTTCAAAAACCATTAGACTATCACTTAAATAATCAATAAACATCAAATCATGGTCGATTATAAATGCTGCCTTGGTTTTTGACCGAACAATCTTTTGAATTATTTTAGCAACAACCATTCTTGTTTCTGAGTCAAGAAAAGCACTTGGTTCATCTAAAAGGTACATATCACAATCTTGTGCTAGAGTTCCAGCAATAGCGATTTTTTGAAGTTCACCGCCACTTAGATCACTTACATTTCTTTGAAGTAAGGTTTCAATTTGCAATGGTCGTATGATTTCAGCTCTTGTCCAAGGATCTCCCAGTAATGTATTGCTTATTGAATAGAAGAATTCTTGAACTGTTCCTTCAAAATCAATCGTTATGTATTGAGGCTTGTGACCAATTTTAATACCCTTTTTCTCTTCCTTCTCCTCTTCTGAATCTTCTACTTTTTCCTCCTCATTTAGAGGTTTCTTCTTCATTTCTTTGTCTAGTATAACTTCGCCTGTAGTTGGAGTTTCATCTCCTGCAAGAATTTTAGCAAAAGTAGTTTTCCCAATTCCATTTGGTCCAATAATTCCTATAACTTCAGCACTATGGACATCACCTGCTTTTGCAGTAAATTTGAAACCATTAAAATCCTTACTAAAATTACCATATCTTAGCGCAATCTTATGACTTGTACTTGCTTCTGTAGGAGCTGGTGTTCGACTAAAAGTTATGGCATAATCTCTAAATCTCATATTTTCATCAGGGATAAAACCTTCTAAGAAGACGTTGATTCCATCTCTAACACCTTTAGGATGAGTAACAATTCCATACCCCCCAGGTGACCCATAATACATACTAATCTGATCACTAATTGCATCACAGACGGCTAAATCATGTTCTACATTGAGTACGTATTTGTCATCTGCTATTAGTGTTCGAATTGCTTTTGCTGTATTCATTCTTTCTTTTACATCTAGAAAACTTGAAGGTTCGTCAAATAAATATACATCTGCATCTTTAACTATTGTTGCTGCTATAGCAACTCTTTGCAATTCTCCACCACTGAGAACTTTTAGCTCTCTTTCCCAGAATTTGTCGAGATTCAGTAACGACTTTACTTCATCTATCATTCCTTTTTCATCGACTTTTGTTATTAGGTCCTTAACAACACCTTTCGTAACTTGAGGTAATCCACTTAT
>JAUVZH010000336.1 GCA_030602675.1 Candidatus Heimdallarchaeota archaeon
CAACACTTAATGGAACTGGTGTTCAAATGGGAACACTTTTCTCCCCAGTAATAACTGCAGATTATGATATTTATACCGGATATATGCTTCTCTTCGATTCAATTGTTGGTGTTTATTTGGATGATTTGCTAGGATTCTTACCAGACCTTGAAGAAACAGGAATTAAAATAAATGCCATCGATGGTTCATTCCAAGTAATAGAGAAAAGAAAATTCTTCTACATGCAGAATACATTTGATATAGATTTAGATCTTGAATTAGAGGGTTTAGAATTTAGCGTTAAGGATTTGACACCACAAATGACTTTGTCAATGGGTATTGGCGTAATAATTCAACAAACTGGATGGGTAGCATATCATGAAGATGGTTACCTCGCAGGAATTCAATTAGGTCTAGATATCAATATTGAAGTTACCACAGACTATGATACTCTTACAGATATTCCCGCTGGTACAATTGCAATAGACTTGAACCTTTTACTAACAAATATTGAATACAAAGTTCCTGATCCACTTGGTACTGGAGTAATACCAGGATACACTTGGTTAGTATCAATACCTGCAATTCTCAGTATCGCAGTGATTGCCATCATAAGACGCAAGAAATAAACATATAATAAAACAAGAAGTGCGATTTTTTATCGCACATTCATTCTATTTTTTTTTAAATCAACAAGTATCGACAAATTTAGCTTCTTTTAAAGTAAATTTCTGATAGAGATTTAGTATAATACACTATTGAATGTTATACTATCCATTGATATGGATATGAGGATTCCAAATTAATGTGTCGAGGTTATTAGTTTGAGAAAAATAGATTTCGACTTTAATGAATTATTTTATGGAAAAGGTAATAGGAGTTCTCAGAAATTTTTAGAAAATCAATTCAATGATATTATTGAAAACAAAAAGGGTACTGCATTTCATCAAAGGCACTTGTTAGGATCAAAATTTAGTGGATTTTTCAAATTTCTATGGAAAACACCTGAAATACAAATCATCTTTCTTCTCATTGTAAGTAGAATGTTTTTTATTATATTTACTCACTGGGGGATGGATTTTGATTTTTATATTGAAATAGCACAAAGAGTCTTAGCTGGTGAAAAATTGTATGTTGATATCCAATCAACGCATATGCCACTTGTAGACATTATTTATGTAGTAATGTATTTTATTTGCCCATGGAAAGGAAATATTATAGCTTTGAGGTTGTTTATGAAATTTCCATTTTTAGTGGCGGATATAGGAATAGTATTTGCTATTATGAAAATAGTTGAAAAAGAGAAATTGAAAAGAGATTATGATGGTCAAGCAATTGATGAGCTTTCTTATGAGGATGTTAGAAAAACAAAGCTAATAGCTGGTTACTTTATTGCTTTTAGTTTACCATTAATACTACAGACTGGTGGGGGAAGGTATGATAGTCTGATGATTTTTTGCTTTACGATGGTAATATTTTGCATTCAAAGGAATAATTGGTTTGGAATTGGATTTTATGCTGCTTTAGGTACATCTACAAAATATATTGGAATAATTTTCTTACCATTTGTAATTTTTTGGATGAAAAAGAAAGATATTTTTCCGTTTATTCTTGGATTGTTACTAGGTTTCCTACCAATCTTTCCATTCTTAATAACAATGCCAAATGAATTCATGCAAGCGATTTTGCTAAGGGATTCACATATAGCTTATGGATTTTCAATTTGGCATGCAATCTATATTTTTTGGAATGGATTTAAAATGAAGTATATTGGTGGCATTGATGACACTTATGCTAGCACTGATGAACCTTGGTTTGTCAAACATCTCTACCTACCTCTCTTTCTCATAATGTATGCAATAATCTTCTTTGTATATATCTTCAGATACAAGAAATATATGAGATCTAATAACATAGATACATTACCTTTATCAACAATAACAAATTTTGTTTTTATTCCTCTCTTCATATTTAGCTTAAGCTTCAAAGCAATTAATATTCAAGTACTTGCATGGTTCACACCATATTTTGCACTTCGTAAAAAACTGGGTTTGTTACTTGAATATTCCATTTTAACCATTGTAAATGGATTAGCTTTAATTTTCTTTGAAGCATCGAATCCTGCAACGTTTCTAGAGTTATCAGAGCTAGCAGCAGCTGAAAATACCCCATTTTATACACTAATTGTCAATCCAGCACTTAGATTAACTCAAG
The DNA here is from genome assembly GCA_030602675.1 of Candidatus Heimdallarchaeota archaeon. GTDB lineage: Archaea > Asgardarchaeota > Heimdallarchaeia > JABLTI01 > JABLTI01 > JABLTI01. The sequence continues at coordinate 2,194 of JAUVZH010000336.1, forward strand.
TGATTCCTGTTGAGGTTTGGGTATCTGTAATTCTGTTTACCATTGTCTGGTTCTTGATAAGAACCGGAAAGGAATTTACACTATGTTCAAAAGAACTACTAAAGAAAGAAACTATACCTAAAATCTTCTTTAATACAATTTAAATATATTTTAATAAAGACATTGGTCATAAATCTTTTATCTACTTATAACACGAGAATATATTATGGCTAAATGTGATTTTACAGATTGCGAAAAAACTGAGATGTTACCTTTTAAATGTAAATATTGTAACAAATCGTTTTGTGTTGTTCATCGTTTACCAGAAAATCATAATTGCGCATATTTACATTTAGGAAAATCACCTTTAGTTGAAACTAAGAAAACTACCTTCATTCCTGAAGAAGAAAAACCAATGACAAGAAAGGAAAAGAGGAAGGTTAAACGAAAGAAACAAGATGAAGCTGTGTATGAAGCTGAATATTTCGAACCTGATTATCATTACTATTCAACTGATGAAAAGGGACAAGTATTTACAACTAAGTCTTCACAAAGAAAATACCAAGACAGAATGTTTTTCTCAATGCTAGGTGATTACTTTTCAGTTGGTAAAGAGATTTTTGATTTCTTGATAGGTTTGCTTATTGTAGTAATTTCTTTTAGTTTCACTTCTATCTGGATGACAAGACTCCCTTGGAGTTATTTTGGTTTTGTAGTAGCTGTTATTATGTTAATCTATACAACTTTAATTTATCCACAAAAATTGGTTGCTAAGAAGTTTGGTTATCAATCTAGGTATGTATTATCAAAGATTGGCATGATACTAACACTACTCACTAGTATATCACCTTTCAAAATTCTTAATCCTGGTATGCTATTAATTCCAGATGTTGCATTTATGGGTAAAAAAGAAAAAGGACTAACTTATTCTACAGGGATTATTTTGAATTTGCTATATGGATCTACATTTATTCTTTTAGGCTGGCTGCTAACAAATCAAACAATTGCTTTATTTTTCACAAATGGTGCATTTCTAGTTTCACAATTACTAATTTTCAGTCTTATCCCTATTAGAATGTCAGCTGGTAGACAGATATTAAGATGGCATTGGACAATATACACTATACTTGCTTTATTTACCATTGCATTATTCGTTGGATCTATCTTGCTTGGGGTTTTATCTTTCTAGTGATTTATTGTCTTAATATAATTGCTATATTCTGTCTTGTAAATCTAACCAAAGATGGAATTGTTGTCAATACTGAGATTATTAATAGGGATACAAGAAATATTGGAATGCCTATGTAATCAAATGCAAAATAATAAGGCAAAATATTGTGTGTTGTAAAGATTGCTCTGTTGAATTTAATACTAAAAAGGGAAAATGGTATTCCAATTACTAAAGCTAAAACAAATGATAAAATGATTATCACCATTAGTTCTGAAATAATCATTTGCATTAAATTTACATTTGGATTACCTAATGAATTTAATATAGCATTAGTTTGATCTCTTTGTTTTATAACATACTCAATATTTGTAGCAATAATCAGTAAACTGATTATATTCATGATAATAATTTGAATTAAAAGAAACGTTTGGACACTAGGAATATAGTAACCAATAAACTTACCTATGTATTGATAATTTATTGTATCAGGATTTACTACAATGACGTTTTCTAAAGCTTTAATTTCGGGAATTATCTCTTCAACAGTAAAGTCATCTTCCATACT
>JAUVZH010000050.1 GCA_030602675.1 Candidatus Heimdallarchaeota archaeon
TTTTGTCCTATGTTATTATTGATACATTTATTGATGGTTATCTTGATAGGCTTGAGGAAATTGAAGATATCATTGAAGAAGTAGAAGAGATTGTAGTTCATCGACCTGAGAGAGAATTACTTGATACAACATTTGATTTGAGAACTAACATACTCATCATTATGAAAGCTATAAGACCACAGAGAGTAGTTCTAAGAGAATTAGCTGTTGATGATATTCCGTTGCTTAGTGAATCTGCTCAAACATATTTCACTGATGTTTATGATCACATACTTGAGGCAAATGATACATGTGTATCTTTCAGAGATCGTGTAAGCAGTATTGTAGAAGTCTATTTATCATCAGCATCAAATAAAATGAATGATACAATGAAATTAATTGCTGTTTTGACAGCAGTAATTTTAATACCAAACTTATTGGCTTCTATTGGAGGAGTTAATTTTCAAGATTTTATAAGTAATCCTAATATATTCTTATCAGCACCATTTTGGATTTTTATGGCAACGATAATAGTTGTTACAGTATTAATTATTCTGATTTTTAGAAAAATGAAATTGTAAGAACAAGTCTTACAAATCACATTAATGATTGATGTTTGAAATAGGTTTCATAAAGTTCAGCATATTGACCTTTCTTAGTAAGAAGTTCATCATGTGAACCCATTTCAACGATTTGACCATTTTCAATCATAATAATTTTATCAGCATTTTTGATCGTAGACAATCTATGCGCAATAACAATTGATGTTCTGTCTTTCATAATTGCCTCGAGAGCATCTTGAATCATTGCTTCTGTATAAGCATCTACACTGGCTGTTGCCTCATCGAGAATGAGTATTCGTGGATTAGCTAATAATGCTCGAGCAAAAGTAACTAATTGCCTTTGTCCTGTTGAAAGTCTTTTTCCTCTTTCTAAGACCTCTGTTTCAAATCCATCAGGAAAGTCTTCTATGAACTCAGTTGCTTGTACAGTTTTTGCAGCTAGACGAATTTCTTCATCTGTTGGATTATCCCAAATTCTGCCGAATTTAATGTTATTTTTGATGGTTCCTGAGAAAAGAAAGCTATCTTGTAAAACTAATGCAACTTGTTGTCTGTACCATTCGATTTGCAAATCACGAATATCAACACCGTCAACAAGAATACTTCCACCTTTTATTTCATAAAACCTTGAAAGTAAAGACGCTAGAGTTGTTTTTCCTGCTCCGGTCTCCCCTACAATAGCAACTGTTTCTCCTGCATTTATCTTTAATGAGAAATTCTTGAAAACCGGTTCATTTTCATTGTACCAGAAGTCCATATTTTTGAATTCTATTTCTCCTTTTAGTTCTGGAAGAATTTTTGGTTCATCAGCTTCTTTGACTTCTGATTCCACTTCCATTAATCCAAATATTCTTTCCATTGCTGCTAATCCTGCTTGATATTGTGAGTAGAAATTTGCAACTTGTGTTAATGGGAAGAAGAACCTCCACAAGTAAATTGTAAAGCTGTATAGAGCTCCTGGTTCCATAACGTGATTGAAAACTACTAAATTCTGACCATAAACCAGTAACGCAACAAGAACAGCTATTTGCATTAAAGTTATTATTGGCCACAAAGTAGTAAAAATTAAACCTCTCTTAAATGATGCAACAAAGTTTTCTTGGTTAATTTTCTGGAAATCCTCAGAATTCCTTTTCTCTCTGGAAAACGATTTACTAACAGCTATCCCTGAGATACTTTCACCCATTGCAGCATTTACTGTAGCAACAGTTTTTCTCCAATTTAACATAGTTCTACGAACAAATTTACGATAAATGAACATTAGTAAAAAGATCAAAGGTGTTAATGCCAATGAGATTAAAGCTAATTGCCAATTCAGGAAGAATAACAAGCCAGCAGAAGCTAGAACTAATAAAATATTTCCAAATAATTGTGTAATAAAGAACAATGTATCACGTAGTGTGTCAGTATCATTCATTACTCGAGACATTATCTTTCCTGTAATATGCGTATCAAAGAAACGGAAATCATGGTTTTGTATTTTCTGAAACATATCCATTCGAATTTCTCTTGTTACTTTTGTAATAGCTCTTATAGTAATCACTCTTGTCAGATATTCACCTAGATACCAAAGGAGACCATTCAAAACAAAATTTGTTACTGCTAATGTGACTATTAGAGCTATTGATGGTGTACCACCTTCAGATAACTCCACAGCAAAATCTAATAACCTACCAATAATGTAAGGTGGTACTAAAGAAAATGCTGTATTAATCACTATAATTATAGTAGTTATGATGATAGGTTTCTTGTATGGTAAAATATAGGAAACCATTCTTTGTGTTAGCTCTCGATCAGTGAACTTCCCCTCAGATTCTTCCTCGCTTCTACCTACTCCAAACCAGGACATTATTTTGAACCTCCAGATGTACTTCCAATTGCTTCATCAATTGGTGGTAACTCTATATGTCGTCCAAATACTCGACGATAATCTTCACTGGATTTTAGAAGTGAATCATGGTATCCTTGTGCTACTATCTCTCCTTTACGTAGTACTATAATCTTATTAGCTCGTTTTATAGTTGCTAATCTGTGAGTAATAATAAAGACAGTTCGATTTTCGAGTAATCTATCCATTGCTTTTTGGATTAACTCTTCTGTTTGAGCATCAATTGCTGATGCTGAATCATCAAGGATTAAAATTTTGGGATTTGCTAGAAATGCTCTTGCAATGGCAATACGTTGTTTTTGTCCTCCAGATAAAGTTACACCTCGTTCACCAACGAGTGTGTCATACCCATCATCAAAGGTCATTATGAAATCGTGAGCTTGAGCTGCCTTAGCATATTCAATTATTTTTTCATCTGAAACCTTACGATCAACACCATAAGCAATATTCTCTTTAATTGTTGTAGAGAATAGGAAGATATCTTGTTCTATTACACCAATATTCTTCCGTAAAGATTCCAAAGTAATATCTTGAATATTTTTACCATCAATCAGTATTTCACCAGAATCAACATCATACATTCTTGCCAGAAGTTTAGTTATTGTGGACTTTCCACAACCTGTTGGTCCCAGTATTGCAACAATATCTCCTGGATTAGCTGTTAAATTAATATCTTTCAAAGTTTCTCTAACAATAATTTCTGGTTTTTCTTTCGTTTCTTGTTTCTTAATTTCAGTCCCAGTTTTTCTAGTCTTTTCTCTCAGCTTATAATAGCTGAAATCAACATTAATGTAATCAACTCTACCCTGTATGTCTGTAAATTTAATAGCATCTGGCTTTTCAACAATTATTTCTTCTTCTTTCATAGTTGTTATAATTCGTTTTGCTCCAGCAATACCCATGTGTGTCAAGTATAAAACCCAAGATATCATATACGTAGGATTATATAATTGAAACAAAGCTCCAGTAATAGCAATAGCTTCTCCACCAGACATAGAACCTGTGGCGATAAATAATATACTTAATCCAAGGGCTATCGTAATGGAAAGTGACAAAATCAAGGGTGGAAAATAAAGTGCTTGTCGTTCACCTCTAGCAATAATATCATCTCTTAATTCATCTACCTCTTTACTAAAGCGTTTTGTTTCATATTTCTCTGCTGTAAATGCTCTGACAACTCTAATACCTGAAACATTTTCTTGTAATAATGAATTAGCAATACCAAATTGCTTTTGTACTTTTTCAGTTAAAGGATGCAATTTCTTAGAATAATTTCTAACAGCCCAGATATAGAAAGGGGTAAATACAATAACTGCCAAAGCAATACGCCAATCATAATAAAATAGTAACCCAAAAGCAGCACTTGCAGTTAAAATTGCTTGTGTAATCATTCTCAATCCTGGGGATACAGTGGCGTTTATAATTCTGACATCAAAAGTTGCTTGTGACATCAATTCTCCAACTTTTGCTGTATCATGGAATGCCATGGACTTACTTTGAACTGATTTATAGAAATCATCTCTTATTGATCTCTCGGTATTTTGAGCTATATATTCATTTAGAATACCTACTGTGATGTTTATAATGAATTCAAAACCTGCTAAACCAAGTAAAATATAAACATAAATTAGAATGTCTTTGTCAATATCCAAAATTGATAGAAATTCAACAATATTTGCTGTTCTACTTCCTAAATATAGTTCCCATATGACATCGAATAATTCTCCCATCATATAAGGGCGAGCCATTGTTGCTGCAATAGAAAGTAACGTTCCTACTATGACGGTAATAGTTATTGCTGGTTTTCTAAAAACTTGCTGAATTAACCATTTCAAATGAGAATCAGGTATATTCCTTATTTCTATTTGTTGTTTTGAAAGACCATTGTTAACTATCTCAGTGCTATTTATTCTTTCCACCTCAACTTTCCATTCAACAACATTAAATCTTAAAAATTAATTGAATGCTTTTAACCTTTGTATGAGTCAGTTTTTCTTCTGGTTTACTATCCATGTACAAAATAAAACTGCTTTTCATTAGAAATTAAAGAAAGAAATTCATTCGAATTATTCATTATTAAGACTTAATTTTCCATTTGAGCTATTGAAAGTTGGCTTTTTAATGAAGAAATCGAAATAGAATAGAAACCAAACTGCAACCATGAAGAACGAATATATGAAAGTGAATATACCTACAAATATTGGTGGGTCTGCAAATGTCAAGTACATAATGTACACTGGTATAAGTGCAGAAGCAACAAGCATTACTCTCATTAATGGTTTCTTTCTGTCAGATATAAAATTCAACTGTAATCTGTTCCCCTGAAATCTGTATTTTCAAATAAACATTATTCTTGTCTAATATAAACATGTTCTTACGTACTTTAAAAAAATTCTACATTAGTTTCTAATCTTCTACTTGGTAAATGACATCTAATACTGAACCATCTCTATACTCAATCATAGCTACTATACGATCAGTTGTTTTAGGTTTCTTAGGTTTTCCGCTGATAAGATCCTCTGCTATTTTCTTTAGTTCATCTATGCTTTTAATATCAAGTTTTTTATTTCTTTTTAAAATACTATAGTACGGTGAATTTGGATTTATTGCCATTCCTCTTTCAGTGACAACAACATCAATGTTCTCACCTGGACTATTGATAGAGATAACATCATCTACAATTATTGGAATTCTTCCTCTTAACAATGGAACTGCTATTATCGTTAATTTTGCTCCTTCTGCAGTGTCTTGGTGTCCTCCCATGCCCCACATAATTCTACCATCTGATTCAGTTGATGTGTTTACATTAAAATTAACATCAACTTCTGTTCCACCAAGTATTATTGTGTCTAGTAAATTAACAACACATCCGGAAGTGAATGGGTTGGCATATTGGCTTGCTCCAATTTCTATGTGATTTAGATTGTTCAATAATGAATTAACAGCATATGTGTCGAAGCTTTGAACATCAAGAATAGTTTTGAATAACCCATCTTCAAGCATTTTTACTAAAGATTTAGTAGCTCCTCCCATTGCAAATGAACCTTTAATTTTCTTGCTTATCATATACTCTCTCAGATAATTAGTTGCAGCTAATGTTGTTCCTCCAGCACCACTTTGATATGAAAAACCATCTTTTAACAACCCAGATGCTTTTAAAACCTCGATGCAATTTCTTGCAATTTTCAAACCTTTTGGGTCTCGAGTAATACGTAACGTTGTGGATACTATGCCACTTGGATCACCTATTGGTTTATCGAGTTCTACAACAGTATCGACATGCTCTTGGCTGATGCTGATTGGAGTATTAGGAAAAGGAACTAAATTGTTTGTGACAGCTATAACATGATTAGCAAACTGAGCATCAGGGAAAGCATAACCTAATGAACCACAAGCATACTCACCATACACGCCATTAATATTTCCATAAATATCTGAAGTGGGTGATGCAATAAATGCAACATCAATTTCAACATCACCATTCTCTATTGATCTGGCTCTTCCTCCATGAGAACGTATAGTTAACAATCCCTCCATTTTTCCATGTGATATGGCATCTGCAATAGTTCCTGAAGTTCCACAATTAATGCTAGTAATTATCCCTTTTTCTAAATATGGTAGAATTTCTTTATGAACACCTTGAATAGATGAAGGTACAAGTCTTATATCCTTAAGACCCATTTTTGCTATTTCATGACAAACAATATTCAGTAAGAAATCTCCGTTTCGAAAGTGATGATGAAAAGAAATAGTCTCACCATCTGTTAGCTCAGATTTCTTAATTGCCTTTCTAAGAGATTTCAGCACTTTATTATCACTTGCAGATACTTTTCGTATTTTTGGAGCATATTTTCTTTTTCTGTAAGGTCCCTTACCTTTTCCAGAAAAAGGAATTAATTTCCTTCCATGTAATTCAGTTGGTATTTTCCGATTTGCAGTATTGGTGTTAAATTTCATACAAAAGACCTACTTTGTTACTTGTTTTATTCATCAGTTGCTAAACCTGCTTTTGCTCTTTTGAGAATTCTTTCTGAACGTATAACTACAGGTAAATCAATCATTCTTCCATCAACAGAAATTACTCCTAATCCTCTTTTGATAGAATCTTTGTAAGCGTTCACAATTTTTTCAGCCTTAGCAATCTCAATTTCAGTTGGCATAAAGGCTCTATGAACTGGTTCAACTTGAGATGGATGAATGATACTTTTTCCTTGAAATCCTATTTCAATGGCTTTTTTTGCTATCTCAAATAATCCTTGGGGGTCGTTGATATCTGTAAAAACTGTATCAATAGCTTGTATTTTATTTGCAGCACATGCTAAAATAATCCTTGAAGCTATGTATTCCAATTCCTTGCCGGATTTCGTTCGTTTTGCACCTATATCTGCTGTGAGATCTTCACCACCAAGTCCAATTACCGTTACTCTTGGACCCGAAGCTATTTTTTCGATGTTAAGAACTCCTAATGCTGATTCAATTATTGGCATAATTTGTATCTTTCCGATTGGAAGATTGTTCTCCTTTTCTATTCTAGCTAATTCTTTATCAATTGTTAGAACATCTTCTAATAATTCGGTTTTTGGTAATAAAATACCATCAGGTTTTGTTGGAATTATTGCTTCTAAATCTTTTAGACAGTATTCAGTTTCTAATGAGTTTATACGAACAGTAACTTCAATTTTACTAAAATCTAAATTTTGTAAAGCATTTCTAACTAGATATCTTGCAGCATCTTTTTCATTTAATGGTATGGAATCCTCTAAATCAAAGATTAAAGAATCAGCTCCATAAATAGAAGCATTTTGTACCATTGCTGGATTATTTCCAGGAACATATAATCTAGTTCTCCTTAATCTTTCATCTTTTATTTTTTGTTTATTAATTGCTTCTTTCTTTTTCATTGTGTTTACTCTCCACTTGCTCTTCTTAATGCAGTTTCAGTTCTAGCTTTAATGCAGTATTCGAGTGATCCCTTGTCTATTGCTATTATTTTTACATTCTGTATTTCGAGACGTTTCACTACTTCTGTAATTTCACTTTTTATTCGATCACCAAATTGCTTTACTGCAGGTGATTCAAGATGAATATGGATTCCAGTTTTAGGTTTACTTGGCTCTACTGTGATTAATATATCACATGATTCAAGAGAACCTGCTTGTGCTATTCGTTCAATTTTCAAGACTAATATTCCTCAGTGTAAATTCCAACAATTATTAGCTATTAGATTCTATTTGCTAATTTGCTTTTAAATTTTCTAAAAGCTGCTTTATTGTTTTATGTGTTTTTTCATCTTCTGAAAACAAAAATTTCTGTTTTTCTCAAAATTGCATTTTCCAGAATGATTTTTAAAGAGAAATGCTAAATTAGTTATGTTAAATTTCAATTGATGTGTCAGATAGATGATGAGTAGTAACTTTCCACTAAAATACTTCTTACTCTTTGCTAACTCTCCTAAAGAAATTGTTCATAAAAACAATATAAATGCAGGATTACGTTTAGGTCTAACTTTACTAATGGAAGAATATGAAGTTCACGTTCTACTCACCGAAGAAGCTATATGGTTAGCTACAAAACAAGAAGTTCTAGGTGAACAGCAGACACTAGATAAATTCAGCAAAAAAAACCAAGATGGTGCTAGTAATGAAGAAGAGGACGATTTAAGTTTCACTACTCATGAATTAATCGAAGGATTGATCTCTTTTGGAGGACACATTATGACTTGCAAAAGCTCTTTAACATTGACAGGTTTGAAAGCTGAAGATATTATAGAAGGTGTGGAAATTATTCATCTCCATAATGCAATCAAAGTTATGATAGATTGTGATAAGGTACTTGTTTTTTAAATTTCTTGTTTTTTTATAAAAATAGCTTTTCTTCAAGTTGTTTTGCTTTCACATGTAAACCTTGCACTTCATAAAGATTAGTTAGTATATCCCAGGATATTTCCCAATCTTTTGGTTTATTACCAAGTATCTTCTCAAAAACAATTAATGATTCATCATATTTTTCTTGTAAGAAAAGAATACAAGCATATGTATCAAGATAGATATTATTCATCTGATCCAGAAGTAACGACTTTTGAATATATTCCATTGCATCATCTAGCTCACCTAGTTCAGATAAAATAAAAGCTAAATGGTTCATGATGTAATGATTCTCAGGTTTAAGCAAGAGAGCTTTCTTTAATGGGCTAATAGCTTTCAAAGGTTCATCAAGATAAAAATAGCATAACCCAGTTCCTTCTAATGAAATATAATCGTTGGAATCGAGATTCAAAGCTTCCTGAAAATATTGTATAGCTTTGCGTATGTTTCCAAGATGAAAAGCAGTTTCACCATATTCTCGCCAAACTCTTGAATCGTTGTTGTTCAGTTTAATAGCTTGCTTTAGAAATATATTTCTTCGATCATTGTTACCAGCAACCTTAAACAATAAACTGAGAGCCATTAGTCCTTCAAAGGATGCTTTACTCGAATTTACTAACTTTTCACATTCAGAAATTTCTTGCAGGTATTCCCACTCACTTATTTTAAACAAATCTCGAGTAATAACACTATAGGCAGAAGTTGCTGAATGAATTAATTCATCATACAATTTAATAGCTTCTAGAAATTGTCCTTTCTTAGTTTTCTCTAAAGCTTTTTTGAAAACTTCTAATCCTGATCCTGCCATTATGACTTATCCAGCCAGATTTCTTTAATAGACTTGAGTTTTATATCATGAAATCCCATTTATTAAATTACACATAAGCTTGAAAAAATCATTTCGTAACTTTTTATAGATTTTAGTTTGAAAATCCAATATTCTCAAATTTTAAGACGTATAGTTCAATATTATTTGATTTACAAGCTTCTTGTATTTGCCCAGTAAAACCTAATGTAACAATCCCTTTTCTAATTTTATTCTTTGGAATTTTCATTAATTTTGCATATGAATCTAGATTATAACGAGTAACTTGTCCTATAGTCTTATCTTCAGCATTTAACTTAAACTCTAAAAGCAAATGATTATTCTCAGCATCTATAAAAACTAAATCAATAATTGCTGAATCGATGTTTACTTCTACATCAACAAATGTTAAATTTTCTTCAATCAATGATGGTCGTCGAATCACCAAATTACGTAAATCCTGTTCAGTAAAGGTCTTTAAATCTATATCAAAGAAATCATCTGTATTAGTGTTCAAAGCTTCAGACAAAAAGTCGTTAGTGCTGATTCTGCTGCCCTTTAATCCTGGTTCTCCTCTAGGGTAAACTTGAACAACCTTTTGATCACGTCTAACAATTAAAATAGGTCCATGCAAGTGGTTTAATTTCTTTGAACCAGAAAGCACTAATGCTGCTCCTCCACCACTCACAACTTTGAATTTGCCTCTTGTAGCAGCAATACGTATTTCTTCTTCCAGTTCGCGACTTTCTTTATCAGAAATCGATTTATAAGTTTTAAAATCAATTTTCTTTGACTCTTTTAACTTCTGAAGTAGTTGGTAAGCATACTCAATTTCTTTTGCAGGTGTAATATCCAGTATGTAATAAAGCTCAAATTCAATTGAATGTGATGATTCTGAATCATTCATTTTTATTCAAGCATATCATCTATATTACTTAAAGAAGAAATTTTCGTCAATAATAAATAGGAAAATCCATTTTATTGTTGAAAAACAGAAAAAAATTAGCAAAAGCTGTAAAAAACATTTGTTGTACGAATTGACTATTAACCATACTGAATAAACATTTAAAAGAAAATACGATTGAAAGAGAATAAGAAAAGTTTATCAATTTGAAAACTTTCACTCATTTATAATTAAATGGAAATCAAAAATCCAATTAGCAATATAACAAACCATCTGGTGAATAATAAAATGAAGAAAAGAAGTAGTTTTTTCATTATGTTTAGTTTAATGTCTATAATTTTAATAGCTTCCTCCTTAATAGCAGTTGAAAAAGGAATTGCTATTAACAAAGTAATAGATGAACAAGAATCTATACAAAAAGCAAAAGCTGAGGAGGAGCTTCTTTATAAGAAGTATTTAGAGACAAAGGCTATATCTTCTACTTCCAATGGTTTAACAAAAATTGGAGACTTAGATGTAGACTTTGGTAATGCTTACAGAATCTACAAAAGAAGTAACTTATTAATTGTATCCGGTTTAGGTGGAGGTGTTACTTTTATTGATGTGTCAGATACAAGTGATCCTATTGTTTTGGGGAATTATTGGAATGGAGGAACAGTTACTGATGCAATAATTCATACTGATGATAAATATTGTTATATTGCTACCTTAGAAAATGGACTTGAAATTTTAGATGTTAGCGACTTTAATGATATACAACTTTTAAACTCAACTCCTGCTACAGGAGAAGCTCATGATTTAGAGTTTATTGGTTTCCATACT
>JAUVZH010000427.1 GCA_030602675.1 Candidatus Heimdallarchaeota archaeon
AAATTACATAAATAACAAGAAAACAAAAGGTGAAGTAGAAAATGAGTAGACACAACAAGTATAGATTTTTCCTATACAAAGTAGCAAATAAATTGCGACATCTTGAAGGTGAAGAATTCGCTGCAGAGGTAGATGCAATTATCGAAGAGATTCAAAGAAAGAAGTTAGACACTTGGGGTCCCTATAAGCAGTTAATCAGTTGGTTAGAAGGTAAAAAAGCAGAAGTTCTTGCAAAACCAAAAGCAAAAGGAAGACAATATGATCCATTTGAAATTCCCATGTCTGGTGTTGGAAGAATCGCTCTTTTTGGGTTGTCTAATGTTGGAAAGAGCACTATAATGAACGCTATAACAAATACCGAAGTTGAAGTTGGAAATTTCTTACATACAACAACTATTGGCCAGGCAGGTGCATGCACTTACCAGGGTGTAACATTCCAAATAGTAGATCTTCCTGGTTTTCTTGACTTCAAAGAAGACTGGACAATTAGCAAACAAATAAACAGAGTTGCTCGAACTAGCGTTGCAATAGTGATGGTTGTTGACCTGGCAATGAGTATTGATAGACAACTCACATTCCTAACTGAACAACTTGTGGAATCTAATATTCTTGTAGATGGTAAATCAGAATACAAAATTGCTATCATTGCTACAAAAGGTGATTTGCCAGGTTCAAAAGAAACTTACCAAGAATTACTTGAGAAAGCTAAGTGGGATGTCTATCCAACAGCATATAATAATGAAGAATCTCTTGAGAAACTCAAGCTATCCTTATTTGAACTACTAAAGGTAATGCGAGTATATACCAAACCACCTGGAGAAAAACCAAATCTCAAAGAACCGTTTGTCATTCGCAAAGGAGCGAAAGTGTCAGATGTTGCAGAAAAGATCCATACAAGCTTCGTAAAACGATTTAGATATGCAAAAATTTGGGGACCATCGAGTGAATATGATGGTCAACAAGTAGGTTTAGAGCACAAACTCCAAGATGGAGATATCATTGAATTAGTCTTACATAGGCAGAAAGTAAAAGCTGCCAATTAAGACTAATTATTTCTCTTTCTTCATTGGTTTTCAAGTTTTGGATACTCAAAATTAAAACCAAAATGCTTAGGACCAAAGATCTCGAGACCTTTTGGATTATACCAAATGGGATTATTTCTTGCTATAACTATAGCTACTTCACGATCTTTTGGAAAATCATTTGCCCAAGGTGTTAGTCCCTCGCCAGTTTTAGCATCAACAACACAAATGATATCAGGTGATGATGCAAGAGGCTTGTCCTCTAACCAAACAACTAAGTATTCATTCTTAAACCAAATCTTGTAATGTCTTTTCTTATCATCTTCAAGAATTAGGTCACCAATTACAAAACCACCTTGATCTTTAGCTACAAAACTCTTGACCTTTGCCAAAATTAGGTGTCCCCCACCTAGAATTTTAACAAGAGGTTTGATTGGGTTCTTAGATTTATCTCGAGCTAAACGTATGGTTGAACCAAGTTCTTTAGCTTTGCTCATAGTATTTGGTATAACAGCTTTCTTATAATTAGACCAATGAGCGGGACAACGAGCAACACCAACAGCACCACCAGATAGAACAGCCATCTCCCGAGCAATCGCTTCTGCCCTCTGATCTGTTTGCGCAGTTTTTAGGATCATTTCATCACCATAAGAAGAAACTATCGTCAATGGTGTGATTGGAATGCCTACAACATTGCTGGTAGAGATGCTAATCTCAGGTTTAGCACGTCCACACAAATCACCATCAAGGACATTAATGCCTAATCGAGCTGAAACAAGAATTGGAACCAAAAAATTGCCTGCACCAATCTCAGTGGAAACAAGGGAATGTAGTTTCTCATCAAGGTAACTCTCAAGTAATTTAGTAGCTGTAAGCATTGGCCAAGAATCAGTTTCAGGAAGACCTTCTACATTTGCTAGACATTCAGGAGTGCAACGACCACCAACCATGCCGGAAACACAGATAAGAGCATCATCTGGCAAATCTTTAGGGTCAATAACATTAACAGCTAAGTTATTGTCTAGAATGTATTTCACTCGAGTTCGAGCAAGAGATTCTTCTCCTCCACCACCACAACCAAGAATCTTAGCACCAAAAATAAGGTCATCAAAATCAGATTGGGTTTTGAGTTCCATCGAGAAATCCCACCTAATACTATCGAAGAATTAGTAATTATAAATAGCTTGTGTAGAAATGAATGATCATCTAAAAGTAGTAAAATTGATGTTGTAAATCCAGCGTTGCAAAAGCCAATCACTTTGAATCAAATTATGAACTTCCTCAATGCTAACTGGTTTGTTAGACTTATCGCGAAAGAAGATGGAACCACTCTTTCTACGGGTAAAACTCAAACCAAGTTGTCTTTTGAAAAAGGATTTTAGCATATATTTCCCACCAATCTTCAATAACTCCTCAAACGAATCAAGGCTTATCTCATATCCACTATTCCATGTTGGTTGGCAATCAAAATCAGGGGTTCTAGAGGAAATGATGCCAAAATAAGAACAACTGGGGCATCGAATAGTTTTATCAGCAAAACGGAATTCTAAAGAAAATCTGTGAGAGCAATTCTTGCAAACAACTTCTACATTTGACAATTTTCCCACCCGAAACTTTTCTTAATTTTAGTAATTCAATATTCAAAGCATAATTTAAGCACGTTTAAAAGAAACATACCACTTTAAGCATAAAAAAATTCTGGAAAAAGAAATGGGGATTTTTAATTGAAACAATTGAGGTAATAATTAGTGAAATTATCTTTTCAGTATATTTTGGCAAGTAATTTTAAATTGATAATTGGACAATAGATGTCTATGTTATAGTCGGGGGATTATATGATGAATTATAAAAAACTTAAACATGTCTTTATACTAATTATATTTGTTTCTCTAGCAATACTTCCAAGGATTAATCTCAATG
>JAUVZH010000437.1 GCA_030602675.1 Candidatus Heimdallarchaeota archaeon
ATCATTTCCGAAATATTGTGAAAGAAGAAAGTGTTCATAGTCAATTGCAGTCCATTCTATTCCTTGTTTTTTAATCTGTGATAAAACAGATGGACTTACCGCAAGTTCTGGAGGCCAAATTCCAGTTGGTGTCTTCTTGAATAGTTTCTTGAGTAGTGAAATATGATCTTTTAGTTGAATTTCAACTCTTGGTCGTGGAAGTAAAGGCAGAATAGGATGACTATAACCAGAGGCTATCATTTCAACAATATCATCCTTGACAAGTACCTTTATCCTATCCAAAAGCTCTGGATTATTTTTTTGAAGATACTCAAATGTATGACCAGTTATATTGAAACAAATCTTGCCATCCTTCCAATCTTCTATAGCTGAAACTATTGGTTCAAATGATGTTTGTACGACAGTTGGAAATTCAGAACGTGGGAATTCTGCATAGTCTGTGTTCCAATGAAGAATAACACTCACATTTTCTACCATTTTAATACATCTCCTTTCTAGTTCTCTTTTGTATTGCTGCATCTCTATCTTTAGGATAGGTGAAATATACAAAACTGTATACCAATAAACAAATAGTCCAAGGAACAATTGTGCAGATCAAAAGAGCATTTGACATTGCAATAATGTTACTCAATGATCCTTTATCCCATAATTCATTACTATAACCAAAAATTCTGTTAGCAAAAAGAGCTACAAGATATGTTCCTGAAGCAGCAATACTGCCCTCAAATAATCTGTCAACTGCAAAAGCACTACTCCTAATATCCGCTGAAAATAGCTCGCTGAATATAGGGTTATTTGTTGCAGGTCCAGACCAGCTAATTAGAAAACCTGTGACAATTCCAATTGCAATGAATAATATGAGTAAGTTATTGTTAGTTAACTGTCCTAAAGCGAAATGAGGTATAATATAGAAAATGATAAACATCATTGGTATACCGGAAAATACTGAGATTTGTGCTACCATAATCCTACCTTTATCTGGATTCCATTTTGCAGCTCTATCTCCAATTATCCCACCAAATAAATTGCCAAAAGCCGCACCAATAGCTACCATTGAGAATGAAATACCAGCTAAAAATGGTTCGAAACCGATTTCTTCCAGCCAGAAAACAATGAATAAAATGGAATTCCAGGGGATGGTTCCTGCAACACCTTGCAAGACAACTAATAGAAAAGTTTTGTTTGAGAGAATTGTTTTGTAGTCACCCCAATTAAATTTACGTCTTGGTTTCTCTTCCATCTCAACAAGCTTCTTTTCAGTTCCTTCAGAAGGAATATCATCTTCAAAATCATCAAATTGACCTCTTATTGGATCTTTTCCAAAAATATAAACACAGACACCAAGAAGAATACTAAAAGCACCAATAGTTATGAAAACAAATTGCCATCCTTCTAGAGGACCTACTGTTGTTTCACTAAAAAGTGTAGCATATAATGTTCCAACTATTGCTCCTAATACTGTTGTTAGTCCCAAATAACCAAACGCTTGTCCACGTTTTGATTTAGGAAAATAATCTGCAATTAATGATTGAGCTGTTGGAAATATTACTGCTAATCCCAAACCAGTTAATGCTCTAACAAAGAACATTCCCCAGAAGGTGTTCATGAATCCCAAAATAATGGTAAAAACACCCCAGATTAAACAACCAAGAGCCAATATCAATTTACGAGAGAATCTATCTGAAAAATAACCCCAAATGGGGCTGCTAACAGCTTGCAATAAAGCTCTTGCTGTAGTTATTGCACCTAACTGTTCAGTATTAAATCCAAGATTAAGTTGTAATGGCTCATAAAGTGCTGTCACAACATTAGCATCAGCATTATCAATGGTATTTGCAGTATTGATCAATACTTGGGTTGAAATCCGGTCTTTCTTAAAACTACTCCCTTCCTCATCGACTTTTTCAGCGAATGATTCATTATCATCAGACATAATTAACCACCAGACGAGGAAGCATCTTTCTTCCAGTCAATTTAGGAATAAATTCTAGATTAAATACTTGTTCTTCTTTATAAGCAGTATGTTTAATTTAGAACTATTTAATTTCAGATATTTTAGAAATGAATATATTTGTTAAGTAAAACAAATTATAGGTAGTTGTTGCAACATGAACAAGAGAAGAAAAATTACTGCAATGCTTTTCGCTCTAAGTATGGTGAGCTTTACTTTTTGTTCACTAGAAAATGTTCTTGCTCAAACCTCCAATAACTCTGATACTTTAGAATTAGCTTCGGAACATATACTGACACTTTTTGATAACTCCCATTATAACCGACCTATTTATGCAAATTATACTGTTCTTAATTTAACCTTAATCTTTCAGAGTTCAGAGATAAACAGCTCATCTCATATTTACGTTCATTACTCACATAATATGGTAAATTGGACTTCCTCAGAATTGCCCAAGACAGATCACTTAACAGCAACTAGTGCATTTTATGCTGTTACGTTAGGACCTTTCTTGTATGAAAGTGAATATTTCATCAAATTTAATGCTACTCAAGGTAGTTCAGAATTAGCAAGTGGATATTTACGAATTCTTGTTGAAAAGGTGGAAGGGATAATCTTCGTAGATTTCTCTTACAGAGTAAAAACCCAATCTGATAATAGTCAACTTGCTGATATATCTATCAATGTCTTAGGTGATGATATAAAATTAGGTTCAGTATATGTTGCTTCAGACCAGCAACCAGAAGGAGAAGGTCCAATGAAGCTGAACTTGGATCCAGATACTAATCATACATACAAAGCTACGATTGGACCTATTAATAGCTGGAATGATTTTATCAAATTATCATTTAACGCAAGCACTTCAGCTGATACTCTTTTCACAAAC
>JAUVZH010000085.1 GCA_030602675.1 Candidatus Heimdallarchaeota archaeon
TTTAGCTCTTTTAATATTAAAAGGTCTAAGTGTTTTGTCGATAGAAAGACTGAAAGGCGAGAAAAATTACCAATAACAAGGAATTTGCAAATATCATAGAAAAGAGAGATAGTTTGAATAAAAATAACGAGTTAAAAGAAATAATTGAGAAGAAATTTGCATGTTCTATAAAGAAATCCAAAACATCACAAATATTGTTGATCTATTTAATTTGGAAAACATTGACAAATGGGGAGAAATTCCTTTTAGAAAACCAAAGAGATTTGGCAAACAGTTTTTGCAAACATTACAATTCCATAAATTTAGCACTTGAAGAAATGAGAACTGCAAACTATCTTAAAACTTCCAGATTAAAGAAAAAGTTAGCTTTAGATATCAATCTTGATAAAATAGACATTCTCTCGTACTTATTATTGGTAAGCAATGAGTTTGCTAAGAAAGTATATGCGCAGCAAACAAAATTTCATTTTAAGGTAACAAACGATTCAGATAACGATTGAGAAGAAATTTCTTCTTTAGAATATTTATTGTTAGAAAAAAAAGCCCGGAGTTTAGAAGAGAATGCTAAGAAGCTATCACATAAATTAGCACGTGAGTTGATTAATGATCTTAAACATGCTGAGAGTAACACTCTCACAGTGTTAGACGATGAAGATTATTTTGTAATTGTATTTCAAATTCTAGAGAATATTGACCATTACATGCCAAATAATTCTGCAACTCGATTGCAATTTAAATTGCATTCTCAAAGAGAAAAGACAAGAAAGAAACTTAACAAAGGATGATGGAAGGTCATTAAGGTGGTTACTAAACATAAAGGTGTCATTTCTAACCAAAACTACCTTTCATACATTGAACAAAATATCTTGGAATTCATTAAAGTAAGGGCTTTACAAGCTCTACCAATTGCTTTTCCAGTAGGTAGTAACACTGATTTAGAACAATATTCGTCTCGAGTTAATTCTGCTTTTCCTGCAACTACAATTGAAATAGCTGTAAAAGCTGAATTGGCAATTGGTACCGTATCTGATATCTTACAGAAACTTCGAAGAAGCAAGAAAATCAAGGTTAGAAACTTCAAATGGTTTACCAAAGAAAAAAAATTCTACATTCCCTATGATATGACTTGGCCAGACTACATGGAAAAGACTTGTAACATTTGTGAAAATTGGAATAGATTTACCCGTAGTTGCACTTTTTATCAGGAGTTGGCAACTGATGGTTATCGAGTAGATAAAGAGAGATTAAAGAAGAAAATACCACCAGAGCTGACTGCTTGTAAATGGTATATGGAACGAATTACTCGAGCGTTACAGACTTTTTCATCACTACAAAACTTTGCAGAAGAAACTTGTGATCTCGAGGTATGGTGGCAAAAAGAGAAACAAGATGAACATTATCTCTTTGTGCCAAAAGTGCCAATGCAAGCATACAAATGTCATTTCTGTAAAAAACCAATACCGCAACTTGGTTGGGGAAGCTTGCCATTAATTGGAAGTGCTATTGTCTCATGTAATTACTGCGGATCATTTTACAAACTAATTATGGACAAGAAATTAGAAGAGTATACAGTTATTGCTTCAGAAGAAAAATACCACGAATATGCTAAAAGATATTATATTTTCACTGGTAGAGAACTTCCTAAACCAAACTATACTAGCAGTGAATATGGATTCTCAATCTATGAATTCAACGAAGAAACAGATTTGCATGATGAAATAGAGACTTTTACTAACAAGAACATATTTGCTTTCTATAATCAACTGAAATTTCTAGTAGTAAGAAAAAAAGAATATCAAAGTATTCTCCAACAAAGGTTAGGGGAAGAGCATCCACAAATTAGAATCATGTTCGCAGAAGAACCACCCAAGAGTGTTGAACCAACAAAACAACAAAAAGGAGCAGTTGGACTCCTTAGAGAATATGGTCCAGCTAACTATGACTATAGCATAGATCTTCTCTGGAGTAAAATGACAACATTAGAAGAGATAGAAGAGCTAGTGAATAAAAGGAAACTGATGAAAGCACAAGAAGAAATAATAAAACCAATTTTTGAGCTGCAACGACTAGAAAAAAAGGGTCAAAAACTTACAAGTGAGCGATGGAATATACTAGATGGACTAGCAGCTAAAGCAATGTGGGAAGTAATCAAACCAGTTGTTGAGAGTCATGGTTTTGGAATGCCTAATCGTTCACGAGCAAGACATGTGGAAAATGATCGTTTGAGACCATATGGATTGTATCCAAGTTACTCGAGAGGAAATACCATCTTTAATGGGGCATTAAGAAAAATAACGAATGTTTTCATAGAGAAATGCAACAAGTATCAGTTTCCTTGGGAAGGATTAGAGGGAATCTGCCATAAGAAGACTTCAGGAGGAATCTATGGATTTCTCTTAGATAACAGTGAGGGAATTAAACAGACAGCTATACCAACAACATTGAAAACGATAGCTGAAGGGAGAATCACTCCAGAGATGGTCAAAACAGTCCGAATGCGGAAACGGATGGAAATAGCTTACATTAAACAAGACTCTCAAGCAAATCATGAGTTAGATAAAGATACTGAAAAATTGACAAAAATGAAAGTAGTAGCTGTGATACATGGTGAGGAAAAGAAAACAACTTTGAGCAAAGCGATTGAGTATCAAGTCCAAAGTTTGAAGAAATTACTCGAGGACATTGTTTGGTTGGATGACACAACAATCATCATTGATGGAACAAAATATACTCCTTGGGCTGTTGCAGCAGAAAATCGCTGGGATGAAGTAACAGAAAAACAAAGGCTGAAAATGGGTTGTTCGCTAAAGAAAATCATCGAGCAAGCGAAAAGCTATTTCACACCATTTAGATTTCAACTTGAATTCTCTCGAGAAAGATTTAGCTTAGATTAGTAAGATGAAAAAAGGAGCAAATGAGATTTGAAGATGCAAAAAGGAGAAAAAGCAGTCAATAAACAACAACGAACTCTCGAGGAACTGCTCCTAGAATTAGAAGAGGAGATACTGAAAGGAACGAGTAATCAAAGAGGAGTGCAACGATTTTCCGATAAAGCATACAAGAAAATGAAAGAACTAGGAGAAAGAGAAGTACTCGTAGTATTTGATATAGTCAAATTACTCTTAGGAGAAATAATGGAAACAGGAACCGCAAAACCAATCAGTAAAAGTGAGTTACTGAGAAATCTGCCATGGGAGAAAAGTCGACTAAGTGAAAGATTACAGAAGCTAGTGCAAGAAGGGATTCTACTACAAGAGAAGCGAAAATACCTGCTCAACTTAGACAATCCATTCATTGAACGAGTAAAAAGGTGTATGAGGTTTGAGAATCAGGAAATAGAACTTGAAGAATTGCTTCAGGAGTTCTCACAAGAAATTAAGGGAATAGCTACTAACATTGATGAAGAAAAAGAAGAGCAACTAGAAGAAGTGACAAGAAAAATCTACAGAGAAGTAACTGAAGAAGAGCTAAAATACTTTGTAGAGGAACTATATCAAACCTTTAGAGAATATTATGGGAGATTTACAGGAGAGGAGCTAGAAGATGAGCTAGCAATGCTCTTTGAGAAAAACATTCTCATGACAATTGGCATGGTGAGAAGGGAAGAAGAGAGATAACAAAAGCAAATAAAAGAGGGGCTATGTACCTTTAAGCAATTTTTCAGGGATTTTGGTGCAAACAACAGCATAATCACACTCACTTGACAAAAGATGACAGGCATGTCTTGTAGACCAGTTACCAGTAAGGATGTCTTGACGTATAGACTTGAGAAAAGCTCGGAATTCCTTTAGGTTGGCTGAGGTAACTTCTCGAGAAAACCATTCACCAGTGGAGTAGAAATAACAAGCAACTTCGGTAACAGTGAGACCAAACTGCTGAGAGAAGTCTGGACAATCAGTGGCAAGAAGAGCGTAGAACAACAATTCTTCATCGAGAAAACCGCTTTTTTGAGGAGAGGACTTGTACTCGACAATCCGGCAAGAATGTTCATCAATAGGATCAACCCTATCGATTTTTCCACGCATAGTCTCAGTCCTAAGATATAGTTCGTAAGCTAAAGGAAGCCAGTTTTCAGGATCAACTTCGAAACGATGGCGTTCTTGCTCCCAGAACAAACGAAGAATAGGTTTAGAATGGACAATAGCTGGAGGTGCGTTTCCAAGCATGAGATCCTTTCCATGGTCTTGTAGGAAGTCAGTTAGTAAGTGGTGCTTTTCTATGCCATCCAAAAGGTGCGGTTTGTAACTACTGTATCTTTTTCTCCCGCGAGGTCCTTCTTCTGTGTATAGATTTTGTTGCTTCACCAAGTAGAATTTGATCGGACACTCCAAGTAAGCAGCAAATTCTGTTTTGCTAAGGTTAAAGAGATGGTTCAAAGCATAATCCCTAATTCATGTCTGTGAAATTTATCTTTAAGAAAGGCTAAATCCTGAACAGAGGCAAAGAATTACTCAAATAGTTAGAAACTCTGATGAGCGAAAAATACCCACCAGAGACCATAACGTACTCACATCAAAAAAAAACTAGTAGACAGGTTTGAGTTTCATGAGGTCTTTCTTTAGTTGTTCTAACCATTTTTCGACGAATTCTTGATCTCCTTCAATTTCGAATTCTTTTTCACCGATCTTATATTTTATCCTATGAGTGACCATGTTTATCCCTCCTAAGTACCTCCCTTTTTCATCACTAAAAAATGCTGTGAAGAAATATGCTACTATTCATTATCAAATAACTTAAATTTCAATCCTCTTTAATGAGGTTTTATTTTTGTAGTAGTTATACAGTAATAGCTAATATCAACACATATAGAATTGGTGATTAAATAGCTTTTAATAAAGCTAGTATTGAAATTGTACCTTGAGAAAAAATGAAATAAAGGAACATTTTGAATAATATTCAATATCATCATTAAAGATTTAAGATTTAACACAAAGACATCCTCATTTAGAGTATTATTCTTTTAAAAATATGATTTAAAATCTAAGTAGTGGGAGGAGCATGAGAGACTTTAGAACTAAATGAGCTTTGTTCTGTCGCAGGTTAGCTGATTTTCCCTCCCACTCATCAACTATCTCCTAAAGTTAGTTGCGTTTTTAGAGAGATACCCAAGGAAAAATACAGAGAGTACT
This sequence comes from Candidatus Heimdallarchaeota archaeon, assembly GCA_030602675.1. GTDB lineage: Archaea > Asgardarchaeota > Heimdallarchaeia > JABLTI01 > JABLTI01 > JABLTI01. The sequence goes on from JAUVZH010000085.1 coordinate 5,130, forward strand.
TTCTCTGCCGTCGAATCTTTCTCTCCAAGAATAACTATTCACTCTCAAATAATTAAATTTTGTGTCGGGGAAAAAAAGAACAACCGCGTTCATGAAACCAAAAGAATTAAGTCGAATTTAAATAGAGCGATGACCTATTATAATGCAGAAACATAACATAAGGGAATAAGGAATGAAAAAGGAAATAATTAATTCGAAGATAGCATGTGATAATACTGGAAAAAGGATAGGAAAAATAAAAGAAATAAAATGGCACCAAAAAAGTACCCCAGAAAAACAATTGATGCAGATAGTTATACTAAAACGATTTCTCTTGGAGAAAACATTGACAGTTTCATTTGACCAAGACATGGTCTTAAAAACTGAGAATGATAAACTTTGGCTAAATATAACAAAAGCAGAGTACAATGAGTTTATCAATAAATTAGTAGGTCAAAGAAAACATATGGTAAAATCAGCTAAATTTGCTGAAGCCTCTGGAATAACAAGAGCTGTTTCGTATGCTTATACTTGGGGAAAAATCTGAACGTAACAAAAAAGGAAACATAGAACCTCATCCTATAAAGATAGTAGGAAAGTGATTGTACCATTAAAAGTTTTTAAGGAACAATCACATATAAACTTGGAAAAATAAGGAAATAGACGAGGGATAGATATGAGTAAGAAATATTTAGTAGTAGTGGTAGTTTTACTTGTTAGTGGTTACTTTTTTATACAGACGAACAATTCACAGCAAAGTCAAAAACTACAAGCAAAGGAAAATAGATTGAGTAATGAAGGTAAAATCCTGGGTGGAGCGATTACGTTTCCATTACAAAGCACATTAGAACAAAAGATGCTGGAAGAAAAAGATAATTATCCGGCAAATATAATACAAATTGCTGCTTATGATGACATAAGAGGAGAAGCAATAGATATCATAATTGAAAAGGACTTAGCACTATTGAAATGTACAGATGGGTTGCAAATAATTAATATTAGTAATCCAATGGTACCAAACCCCTTAGGACGGGTAGATTTTCTCAGAGAAGAAATAGGAACTACTGTAAGATATGGGGTAGATGTTCAAAACGATTATCTCATTGCAGATACAACAATAGTTAATATAGCAAATCCAAGAATCCCAAAGACAATCTCAAAATTAACAATTGATAGTGCAATATCTGCTCCAGTAGAGCTTGAAATTAAAGATAATTTTGTGTACAGTTTAGGTAGTTATGATTACTCGTTTGAAATTATCGATATCCGAAATGTTCTCTATCCGATATTAGTAAATAAGTATCGACCAGATACCTCATTACTAAGATCATTTGAAATAAAAGGGGATATCGCTTATCTACTAAGTACCTATGAGGGATTAGTTTTGGTTAATGTTTCAAACCCATACTATATCCATGAAATTGCAAGATTCCCAATGACAGGGTTATTCTTAGATATAACAATTAACGGAAATTATGCTTTTGTTTCTACAAGTACAGGTGTCACTATTTTAGACATTACTACCCCTACTGCAATCAGTCAAATTGGTCATCACGACACTGATAAAGTTTACAGAACAACAGTGAATGATACATATGCATTTTTAGCAAAAAAAGAGAATGGGCTGGAAATTATTAATATTGCTAATCCAGTAAACCCAGTTTCGATTGTTAATTTTACAAATCTGCTGTCTGTAGAGAGTTCTGCTATAAAAAATAATTTAGTATATCTTGCTGCGGAAACAGAAGGAATGGTTGTTGTCAATGTTAGTGAGATTACTACGCCTACAATTAGCAGCAGGTATAATTCTTACAAAAGTGGTGAGTTAATTGATGTTGCAGTTATTAATGATGTTACCTATGCTGCTAATCAAAGTGGTGGAATAGTTGTTTTTAATAGCAGTAATCCATATCAATTAGAACAAGTCAATGTTGTTTTTCCAGAAGAGAAAATAACTGGAATTTCACTCAACAAAAGTACTGAATTACTATACTTTACAGCTGAGGGAGAAGGGGTAATAATCACCAACATAAGTGACAATTATCTTGCACCAACCATAATTGGGAATTATAGTCTGAGTAGTAGTGATGTGGTGAATGATTTTGTTGTTTACAATGATTTAGCACTTCTTGCATGTGAAGAGAGTGGATTAGTAGTAGTAGACATTAGTAATCCAATGTCACCTAATTATCTAAGTCAAGTGTTTAATGGAGAAGAGGTATTGAAAGTAGATCTTAAGGAGAACTATGCTTTTGTAGTAAGAAGTAGTAATTTAGGTGTGACAATTATTGACATAACACTACCAGCAAGTCCAGTAGTAGGAAATACCTTCGCAGAAAGTAATCATATTTTTAATTTTGCTTTGGGTGAGAGTAAGCTTATCTATTTACTTGCTGAACCAATAAATTTTATAATATACGACTATACAAATCCCTCGGCACCTGAACTTTTAAGCAACTTAGAAATAGAGGTTATTGGACTTGAAATAAATCTTTACGAAAATTCTGCTCTTATCCTAAGTTCTCAATATGTGATAGTAATTGATATAACCGATCCAGAAAATACAGCAATTCAAGCTGAATGGAGGAGGGGAAAGGAATTGCAGAGTGCATGGATAGAAGAAGAGCTGATATTTATTGCCTGCGGGTATAACGGGTTGACAATTCTTTCTTGGGATGATGATAAAGATACTCTTTCAAATTACGAAGAAGCAATTAGAGGTACGAATGAGCAAAATGATGATACTGATAATGATGATATCAATGATGGATATGAAATATTCTATTCATTGAATCCATTAATTGATGATTCGTTGAATGACCCAGATAGTGATGGGTTAACCAATTTAAATGAATTTCAAACCACATATGTAAAGGATAGAATTTATAGAAGCTATATTTTTAGGCTCAATCCACTATCAAATGATACAGATAGGGATGGATTATTAGATTATGATGAAATAAATGTTTACTTTTCGAATGCTTTACTTGCCGATACTGATGAGGATAAATTAGATGACTGGGAAGAGGTCTTTAGATCCACAAACCTAACTAATCCTGATACAGATGGAGACGGTTTATCGGATGGTGATGAAGTGTATCTTTATGGCACAAACCCTCTGTTAGTAGATACAGATGGAGATGGCATGCCGGATGATTATGAAGTAGATAATAACCTTAATCCAGTAGTAAATGATGCTAATGATGATGCTGATAGTGATGGACTCGTAAACGGTGATGAATTTCTACTTGGAACTGATCCAAATAACCCAGATACAGATGAGGATGGATTCACTGATAAAGAAGAAATTGATATGGGATTTGATCCGTTAGATCCAAAAAGCAATCCTCGAACTCATAGGAATAGAATTCTGGCTATTGTTTTTAGTTCTATTGGAGCATTGGCTATAATTATTATTAGTGGTTATTTTCTAAGTCGGGTCGTTAAGAAATTACCTCGATTGAAACATGAAGTTTGATCGAGAGTAATACTATTTTTTTCAAAGCTGAATCTAATTGATAGAAAAAATAATGATTAAATTGGTATAGATTTGAAAAAATATAGACCCATGAAATAACGACAAAATAGCAACTATCAACTCGACAGAATTTTAACCGCACAATTTTTATAAAAACATAAAAAAATAAATTAGCTTGTTAACAGTATGTTAACACAATGGAAGAGGAGTAGAATTTTTTGAAAAGGAAATTTAAGCTCTTTTTAATATTTACAGTATGTGCCTTACTGGTTAATATTCCTTCAGTTTTGGCGGTTACTTAC
>JAUVZH010000184.1 GCA_030602675.1 Candidatus Heimdallarchaeota archaeon
TGTTACTGAACCAAGTTCTAGGGCTACCTTTATAGGAAAAATAACATCAGTAGGTAGAATTTTCTCGGTTGCCATCTCTCTTACTGTCGCAGGTGTTTTCGCCTTAATTGAAAATAGGTTTAATGATACTATTACAATAGGTGGTAATATTATAGAAATTACTTGGGAGATTGAATATGGTTTTGCTTTCGGAGTAGCTGCTTTTAACGCTCTTCTTTGTTTGATTAGTCTGTTTTTCCTAAAAGAAACTCGAGTTGTTTCAGAAGAAGAAAGAAATCACATTCCAAAAATGTGGGTTGCTCTTAAAGACAGGAGCTTTGTTAAATTCTTGATTGTTAACTCCTTTTTCGGAATTACTATGTCACTAATTTGGCCTGTTAATCCAATCATTCTCTCAGATTTCTTTGAACTTAATTTCCCCCAAGTAGCAGTTATGACTTCAGCCTTTGCTATCTTTATTGGCATTACAACCATCTTTGGTGGAAAGATTTGTGATAGAATCGGAAGAAAACCATTGATTATAATAGCTAATTTCATACTTATTTTCTTCCCTGTAAGCATGATTCCAGCAATTATAACTGAGAATTGGTGGGTACTTCTTCTATCGCGATTTGTGGGGGGTGTTGGAACTGGTCTAAGTTTAGTAGCCATTAATGCTTATACTTTAGATATAGCTCCAGGTGACCTAATGGGTGCTTATTCAGGTATTAGAGAAATGTTTTATGGAGTTGCTACATTTATTGGTTCTTTTGCTTCTGGTTTCATAATTGATGCATTGGATCTTGTTTATGATATCAGAACTGTTGTCATAGCTATGTCTATTGGAGTAACCTCTTTACGATTAATTGCTGCTCCTGGTTTCATTTTCATTGATAAAATAATTCCTAATAGCAATGGTTTGACCAAAGAAGCGCATGCGAAATCATGATAAGCATAATTCTTTTTTAAGGCAGTAGTAATAGAAAGTTAGGTTAAACCTTGGGAGTGTTTCTCTACTAAATTGACTATAGAAAACAACGAATATGAAAAGAAGTCGACATTTACTGTTGATGATGCGTCACTTTCATCTGATAATGAAGTAAAAATCGAACAATCTCAGATGAAACTTTTCTGGTTAATTTCAATCGGTAACAATAGTTCTCAATTGATCATACTTAATTTCTTTCAATATTTTGCTGCTACTATTGTTACACAAGGAGTACTTGGTTATGTTACTGCAATTCGTAATTTACTTACTGCTCTATTTCAAGAAACATTTGGTCGGTTAAGTGATAAAAAAGGTAGGAAGTTATTACTTATCATTGGTTTCTTTCTTAATTTTGTTGCAACAATTCTATTAGCTTTTTCTTATAGTCAAACTATGCTCATCATTGTTGCCACTATTCACGCATTCTCTTTTAGTATCAGTATCCCTGTCTGGAATGGTGCTTTAGGAGATGTTACTGATATTAAAGGTCGGACAACGTTCATTGGCAAACTAGCTGCTGTTGGCCAAGGAGTTGGTGTTGGCTTAATGATAATTTTAGCTGGAGCTTTCTATATTCTTGAGCGCTTTTATGGTAAAACTTTAGATTGGAAGGTGGAATACGGAATTATTTTTGCTGTAAGTGCAGCTTTACTATTAATCAGTGCTATTAGTGCCCTGTTCCTTAAAGAAACAAGAGAAGTGGAGACAGTAATTGAGCATCCGAAATTACTTAATGCGTTCAAAAATAAACCTTTTAGAAATTTCATACTAGTAAACAGTATTTTTGGTATAAGTATGGCAGCACTTTGGCCAATATATCCAGTTATTAATGTAATTACACTTAAGATGACTATTAATGAGTTGATAATAGTGTCAGTAATATATGCTGGTTTTTTCAGCATTTCAAGCTACTTTGGAGGAAAAATTGGAGATAGGTTTGGTCGTAAACCAATTTTATTTGCAACAAGATTCATTTTGTTAACAGTATCACTATTTTATATTCCAGCAATAATTTTTGATTCATGGTATTTTGTAATACTAACAAATTCTGTTAGCGGTATCTGTAATGGAGCATTTTTCGTTACTATGAATGCTTATGCACTAGATCTTTCCTCAGATGATACAAAAGGCAGCTATTCAGGATTGGTTCAGGTTTCATGGGGTATCTCCACATTTATTGGTGCACTTGCTGCAGGATTTATTGCGGAAGCAATTACTAAAGCATATGATGAGTACACAATGATTTTAGCAACTACAATAGCTATTGCAATAATGAGAACTATTGCAGCTTTGGGTTATTTGTTTGTAAAAGAAAGCTTACCAAAAGAAAATCGTTGTTAAAATGGTCCATACCAATATCGGAGCAATTGTTTAAATTCGTTATTAATAGTTAGAAAATATCACATTTCGAGATTTGTTTTTACGGATTTGAAAATAGCTTGGATAATGAGAAAACAGATGATGCTGTTGATCTTTACGATAAAGTTATAGAAGAAACTAAAGAAGAGCAAATATATGATGATATAGAAGAGATTGATACAAAAGGAAATAAGAAATCAATTTTCTGGTTAATTTCAGTTTTTAGTTCAACAGGGCAATTTTTCTTTGGTAATTTCTTCTCAGCTTTTGCAGCAGAAGCAGGAGTTTCTGGAGGATTAATGGGTTTCATAACCTCAATTCGCAATCTTCTAAGCTCAATTCTACAAGGAAATATTGGATTTCTCAGTGATAAAATAGGTTGTAAACTCATAATGCTAATTGGTATGATACTTAATGTTGCTATTACTATTCCTTTACTTTTCTTTGAAAATACAGGTCTTCTCATAGCTGTTGCGATAATTCAAGCTTTTTCGTTAAGCATATTTATCCCTGCTTGGAATGCTGTATTAGGAGATGTAACAAAACCTGAGTTTCGAGCAACGTTTATTGGTAGAATTGCTTCTATTGGTAGGTTAGTTTCCGTTTCATTTTCAATAATGATTGCTATTATTTTCTATTTGGCTGATGAAGTATATTATGGTCAAGAGATTTTAGGATGGACTGTAAACATTCCTTGGAGAATACAATATAGTATTGCATTTGGTATTGCAGCTTTTAACTCGATAATTTGTGCTATTCTAATTTTTACAATGAAGGAAACAAGGATAGAAGACAAAGAAGTGAAAAGATCAGAAATGCGAATGGCTTTTAAAGATAGAAGCTTCATGAAATTTGTTGTTTTTTACTCATTATTCGGTTTGAGTATGTCTTTAATGTGGCCATTAAATCCAATTATCCAAGTTAACGTTTTAAATATGCAATTCTATCAAATTGCAATAAATACATCTGTGTTCATTATGATTATGAGTATTACACAGTTATTTTCTGGTCGTTTAGGAGATAGAATTGGTAGAAGACCAATATTTCTTGTTGGAGGGTTTATTCTAGTTCTCTTTCCCATTAGTCAACTACCTTCTATCATTACTGGTAATTGGTTGTGGCAAATACTTGGCAACTCAATAGCAGGTTTAGGAGCAGGAGCATTTTTTGTTGCATTAGGAGCCCTAACTCTCGATTTAGCACCTGAAGATCTTATGGGGGCTTATTCAGGTATTAGAGAAATGTTCTTTGGGATTGCTGCTTTCATCGGTTCTTTAACCGCAGGATTTCTCGTAGATTTCTTGACTAAGCATTTTGGACTTGATAATTCTACAATTTACATGTGTATTGGAATCACAATTTTGAGAGTTCTTACAGTTGTAGGTTTCTTCTTTGTTGCAGAAAGTTTACCAAAGGAAAAACGAGTTAACAATCATAGAACGAAAATAGGCAAATAATTTCAGTTACTTTGTTTGTGATTGGTCATCTATGCAAGAATAAACTACAGTAGATTCGTCTTTCGTTTCTTGAAGAATTTCTAACCTACGTTCCTTAGGTAAACTTTCATCCATAAAGAAAAATCCCATTGATGCAAGGAATCTAATCACAGCAATAATACTAAATAAAATTATTATCATTTTTATGGTGCCTACATTTGTTTCCACTTTAGCAGCTATGAATCCAAAACTTAGTGATCCAATGAAAGTCATTACTCCCCAACCTAGCTGATTTAATCCTGAATATGCGCCCATTTGATCACTAGGGGCAATATCCAAAAGGTATGCATTATGTGCTACAGTTACTGCTCCCATTGCTGTTCCCCCAATAATATTTGAAAGTAGGAGCATTCTCCAATCTCCCATAAATATTGCACCAATCATTACAATTGGAATAGTGAACATTGATACTCTACCAAAGATGATTAGTGGTTTTCTACCTATGCTATCACCAAGTCTACCACCTAAGTATTGAGCCAAACTAAAACAAATAGTAAAAGTAGCATTTATTATTGCGATTTCAAAGAAGTTCATTTCAAGAATGACTATTTGAGCAATTGGAAATATTGGCCACATTGTAGACATAATGAGTCCAAAAACTGAATTTATAATGAAATATTTTGTAAAGGTTTTATCTTTAAGAGCTATCCATATTTTTGGTTGAACTTTTTTTCCTTGATTTGCTCTTGTTTCTTTTAGAAAGAAAACACCTACAATGCACAATAGAAAATTGAAGGCTGCTACCAAAAAAGCAACTCCATACTGCATTTCCCATTCAGTAAAAACTAAATTGCCTATGCTAAAACCCCAATCAACTTTATCTTTAGTAACTTCGAAGATTGTTGCTAATACTAACATAGAACTAACTGAAACGGCTGTTCCTAAAGCTGATAATTTACCCATATAACTTGCTCTTTCTCGTATTTTTGTAACATCACCTAACGTAGCATTCCAAACTGGTATTATTAAACTTAAAGAGAACGCTTGAATGACAGATACAATGATTAGCATGTATGGTTGATGAAGAAATACAAGAACAATCATAGTCGAAAATCCTAGGAAAAATCCTACTAACAGGATATATCTTCGACCGATTTTGTCTGATAATCGACCTATAGTTCCTTGAAATATAGAGCTCATTAAATTCCTGATAGAAGTCATAAAACCTAATGCTTCAGTTTGAATCCCAGCTTGAACTGCGAAAGCTGAAAAGAAATTAAACAGAAAAGATTGTCCCGTAGCATTGCCAATAGAAATTAATCGAAATAGATTTGTTCTTACTTTAGCATCCTGAGCTTCCTCATCCGTTTCTTCACATGGGATTTCTTCTTTACCATTTGAAGGATCTTGAGCATCTTCATCAAAATTCTCTTTAAATGGCAACTCTTCTTTCATTTAAAACAGCTCTAATGTTAAACAATTTTTTTAAATGTTCAATGAAATTTAAACATTTGTAAAACAGTTAGAATTTCGAGAAAAATAGAAAAGCAAAGGTTCTATTCTATAGCAAAAATTTCCTCGACAAATATGTTTATAGTTGGAAAAAATATGAGTTCTTGTAAAAACATCTGTGATGATTGGAATGATAGGTATATTAGCTGATGGTTGGGAGCTTAAACCCGATGATACTTTAACCTTTTCAATGGAAGCAGTAATCTTTCTTGGTTTTATAATCATAAGCATTTTTCTCTTTTTACTTCACAATAAATTTCCACAACTTACAAGAAATGGTTGGATTGAATTGGTAATTGGGGCTCCATGCATTGCTCTTAAGGGTCTCTTTGATGGACTAGATACTATCGCACCTGATGGTTTAGTTCATGATATATTTGATAGTATGGAAGCAACATTCATGTTTATTGGTTTAATATTACTTGGTGTAGGTTTACTCCGCATAGCGTTATATAGCGCAAAAGTTTGGGAGGTACGCTAGAAATGCCAACAATAGCAGCATTTATTGAACATTGGATTACAGATTTTGATCTTTCAGATGTAAGAGATATATTACTCGAATCTTTAGCAGTTGTTGCGTTTCTATTCTTGCTAATTGTTATTATTATTGCTATGACAAAAGCTCCAATGCTCATAGGCCATGGTTCAATAGAGATGTTTATCTTTGTGATTCTTGGTTTAGCACATGCAGGAATGAATCTATTTGATGAATTTGCTTGGATTACAAATTATAATTATTGGAAA
>JAUVZH010000077.1 GCA_030602675.1 Candidatus Heimdallarchaeota archaeon
AAAATCATCTCCACCAAGAAGATTATTTCCACTCGTAGCTTTTACTTCAAACATTGCTTCTCCTTCATCATATGAAGTTTCAAGGATTGAAACATCAAATGTTCCACCTCCAAGATCGAAAACTAGAATTGTTTCATCTGTATCTTTACCAACACCATAGGCTAAGCTTGCAGAAGTAGGCTCATTAATAATTCTCAAAACATCTAAACCAGCAATTTTACCGGCATCTTTTGTAGCTTGCCTTTGACTATCTGTGAAATATGCTGGACAAGTAATTACTGCTTGTTTAATTTCCTCTCCTAGAAAATCTTCTGCATCCTTCTTTAATTTTCGAAGAATCATGGCAGAAATTTCTTGGGGAGTAAAATTCTTGTCATCTATTTTCACACGATGTGTGGTGCCCATTTTCCTTTTAATCGATCGAATAGTTCGTTCTGGTTTTGAAATAGCTTGTCTTTTAGCAATTTCACCAACAACTTGCTCTCCGTCTTTTGAAATAGTAACAACTGAGGGAGTTATTCTACCACCTTCAGCATTAGGAATTATTGTGGGAGTACCACCTTCCATATATGCAATTGCTGAATTTGTAGTTCCCAAATCGATACCAACTACTTTTACCATTTTTTTTCACCATTAATTTTTTTAAAAATTTTCTTTCTTATTCTTTTGCGGTTTCTTGTTCAGTAGAAACCATAACTTTTGCTGCTCGAACTACTCTATCCTTTATTTTGTACCCTTTTTCAAAGAGTTTTACAACTAAACCAGGTTCATGATTTCCAGAAGGATCTATACTGATTGCTTCATGATAATAGGGATCAAATGTATTTCCTTTTTTTGGATTAATCAAAGTGACTCCCTCATCCTCTAAAACTCTCAGTAATTTTCCATGTATAATTGATATACCTTCAAAAGGAACAGTTTCGAGGTTGCTCTCTTCAGCAAATTTCAATGCTCTATCAATATCTTCGATTGGTTCAAAGATTTTGGAAAGAACTTTCTCTGAGGAATACCTAACATTATTTATTTCTTGCTTTTGTGCTCTTTTCTTGTAATTCTCAAAATCAGCTTTGAATCTTTGTAGAATGGATAAATACTCATCCCTTTCTTTATTTGCTTGCTCTACTTCCAACAGCATCTTTTTATTGGCTACTAGAAGTTCTTTTAAGCTAAAATCTTTAATTTTCTTATCGAATTCTTTGATAAGCTTCTTTGCACTAGAATCCGTTTCAAGTTTGTCAATCATCGCTTCTATTTCTGAAATTAATTGTGAATCTTTAGTTATCTCAGTTTCTTTAGCTATATTATTATCATTGAGTTCAGTTTCATTCTTTTTCTCTTTGTTATCTGTCACTGAGTTGTATCTCCTGAATTACCAACTATGATTTTTCTTCTTCGAGCATTTTGCGGATATATTACTTATTTTAAGTTATCCTCTAGGATTCAATTTTAGGTTCCTATATTAATAATTACCGTTTAATAAGATAAACATTTTAAATATTACTATTTATGTGAGTAATTATCTATTTCGTGAGTAATTATATTTAATTATCCTTTTATAGGTATTTAATTAGTAGTCAATAGCAACATCACGACAGATATTTGGTGTTGTCAGCAAATTTTTTTAATACTAGAAGCTTACTTGTTGTATTTCATAAATAGTTCTGATGTGGTTAAAACACCAAGATGAAAGGCGGAAAAGCTCATGGGAATAAGTTATAGATATGCAAAACACATCTCAAAAAATGGATTGAGAGGTCTTATTGCTTTACTTGTTCTTGATACTTCTTGGTCTCTAATTAGATTTATAATTTATCATGCAGTTTTTGACGGCAATCCATCAAACAATTTTATGACAATTGATAATATAATAACAAATTGCCTTTATGCAGCTTTTCTTGGTGCTTTAGCTGTAGGCATGTTTATGCTAGGAATTTATTATTTCAAAATCTCTAAAATTGGTTTAATAGCATCAATATTCCTAATTGGTGAAGTAGGTGTTAAAATAGCATATATCTTCTTTAGATTCACACAACTGATAAGTCAATCATATAATGATCCAATAATCCTTAATTTAATTCAAGTTTTTGAAATGATAACAGGTTTTCTTTTAATAAGCACCTTTGTTATTTTTGATTTCTTCCAAAGGCAGTTGAAGTCTAGAGCAGGAATTGGTTATGGTTCAGGATTTTTACCTTATGTTTTTGGCATTCCAGCTTTAATCTATCCAATTACTAACATTCTAAATTTAGCAAATGTAGATTACATTAATACAGTTGCAGCTTTACCGATAATGCACATGCTTTCGTATGTAGCAGCTATTTTAGAAATCATTCTCTTCTTTGATTTACTAAGACGATTTGATTATATGCAACCATTACAGGATGAAAGTGAGGACAGTATAATTTATGTAAAAACTGCAATTCAAGCTAAAAAACAGGCAAAAATATTAGATACTTGATCATAAAAAAATAGAGAAGAGTTATTATCTTCTCTTTGGTTTTGATCGTTTGTTTTCCAAGCGCTTCAGCTTTTTCAGGTATTTATGAAGTGATTTCAACGGGACGATGGGAATATTTTCAACTCTTTTCCATCTTTCGTTAAGAGCTGTTACAATTAACAATTTAGCATTTGTTGTTTTAATTAGGAGTCTTCTTTCACGCAATTTCTTAGCTGCAATAGCAAAAATTTCATATCTCTTTGTTAAACTCTCACGATCGAAATACCATCCTCGCCATAAAGCTAAATCTTTAACTTCAACAATAACAATTGTTTTATTTCGACGGATAATCAAGTCAATTTCTGTAACTGTATCACCTTCGCTAATAATCTCCACATTTTGATCAACAACTATCCATCCACACAATGCTGAGATTTCCGAAACAACTTGCTCAAGATCATGTGCTTTCTTACTTCTAGTTGTTTCACTGTATGAATTGCAAAATCTCGAGAATAGCAATAAAGAGAATACAGGTATTTGTAAGTATTCTTCATCTTTCTTTCTAATTAATCTAGACAGAAAATAAGGGACGTCTTCTTTACCTAGTTGAAATGTCATCAATGTTTCATAAATCAAAATTTTCATTTCTTCTGTAGAACCAAGCTGCGCTCTATTTTCTTGCATTTCTTTTATCTTGGACATTTTTATTTCTTTGAATGGATTCTTGAGATCCTTCAATTCCATTAGAGCACCAAAGTTTTCGAAGAGTATTGAGAGAGCTTCAATTTCTGCTTCATTAAGTTGCCTCATTGATGCATAAAATTCTGTAATTCGTCTTAAATAAGCAATCTCACTATGCCACGCTTTAACCAAATCAACTAGTTCTGTTATTGTTCTATCAGACATTTTCCTTCTCTGATCTCTTATTTCCTTTAGTTTTGTACTTGTTCCAGTTTTTTGTGCAATTCCTATACTCTTCAATTTCTTTTCAGTTTCAAGGTATAACTCTGTCTCTACGAAATGCATTTCATTGTGCAATTCATATTCTAGTTTTATCATTCCATTTGAAAACATGAAAGCTTGATCTCTTAGTTTTGCCCAATCAATAGCAAGCTCCATCAGATGTTTTTTAGCAGCTTTAGAAAATTCCATTTCTCCCTCATCTTCAGCTGAAAGGGAATGGACTTGGTTAATTAGAAAATTAATTGCAGATAAGCTGATGATATCACTTGTTGTCGTTAAGTCTTGTCCTGTTGTTGCTATTGAAACATTACTAAAATCATCGGCTGATAATCCATCCTTTGTCATTAGGATGGTTGCTAATCGCATAGCTAATTTTTCTCTTTCAGGTATAAAGGCATCTAGGGCATATTTATGATTATAATTTTTTAGTACATTTGCAATGCAGGAATAAACATGATTTCTTTTTTTAATCAACTTTTGATATATATAATCATCTTTGTCGAATTTAATTTGATCTACATCACTTTCTTCTTCATCGGTAGATTCAACTTCCTCTTCGGATTTTTCAACAGGTTCTTTCTGCTCTTCTGAATCCTGTGATGAATCTTCACCTTGTTTGTTTTTTTGTACAACATTCATTATTTTAGTTTCCTTCAATATTTTTCCAAGGAAAATAAGAAATGCATATTTGAAGGAATCAAAGGTGTAATCAGAATGTGATTAAAGTACCTATCTTTTCACCTAGTAGAGCTTTCTTTAGATTATCTGGATTACTTCCATTTACAAACTGTAATGCTATTTTTGATCGTTGGATAATTTGCACAGCGGTATTATCAAATAATGGATATTGTCCCGCCTTTGTTTCATGTTTTGATATTAGTTCTAGGAGATCGTCTATAGGCATTTCTTCTAGTAATATTGCATTAGGGGTTTTGTCTGGATCCTCTGTATATACGCCATCTACATCTGTCAGATTCACTAGTTTTTCAGCTGAGGTTAATTCTGCAATGGATGCAGCTACAGCATTTGTAGATTGACCAGGTTGGAATCCACCACAAACAATTATCTTCTCGGTTAAATTGTATAATTCCTGAAATTCTAGGAAGCTATTTGGGGGATTTGGATAAGCAATTCCATCTAATGCTCCTATCAATAACCTTGCATTTAATTTTGCAGCTTCTATACCCATTATATCATTATATGATTCAGAAGCCCCTAATTTTCTGCTGGAAGCAATATACTTCCTAGCTATTTTACCGCCACCTACAACTATTGCACATTTCTTCTTAGTTTCTTTTACTACATTACGAATTGTTTTAGCATATTTCGAGATTAATTTATCATTGATTTGTTCTTTATCATCAAATAATAATGATCCACCGATTTTTACTACAAACATTTTTTTCTATTTTCCTTGGAATGTAAATTCCATTTTGATTTTGTTTTCGTGAAAGATAAATTTTGTGTGTTAATTGAAAATAGGCGAATCTCTATATCAAAAATAAAAATCCAATGCTCAGATTATTGCTATCTTGATAGGCTAGACTCTAGTTCTTTAATTTTATCTAAAGCAATTTTTACATTATCTTCTTGATTCAGAATTTTATATAATTCTGCTAGAACTTTCCAGGCATCTGCATTGTTGTCATCTTGAACAACGCATTTGTAAAGGTATTTTAGAGCCTTCTTATTATTTTTATTTTCAAATTCAATGACACCTAAACCGAATAATGCTTCGGGGTCATATGGATCCAGTTTAATTGCTTCAAAATAGTTCTTTGATGCTTCTTTGAATTTCTCCATTTTTCTGTAAGCATGTCCTTTTCCAGTTAAAGCATCGTTTGATCTTCCCAATTCACCAACCTTTACAAAACAGTCCAGAGCTAGTTCTGATTTTTCCAAATCCAAAAGAGTATAACCTTTTGCTAACCAGACAAAACTCAGTTCCTTATCTAATGCTAAAATTTTATTAAACAAATCAAATGCTTCCTCATTTCTCCTCAAATTGCTCAGAACTAAACCCTTAGCGTATAAAGAATCTATATTATCAGGTTTGAGTGTTAATACTTCATCGAAATAGTTCATGGCTTCTTGTAATTCATTGAATTCATAGTGTATCATGCCTTTACCGTAAATTGCTCTGGTTTCTTCTGGATACTTTTCTAGAATTTTTTCATAACACCCTAGAGCTTTTTCTTTCTTTCCATGTCGAATAAATGATTGGGCATCTGTAGTCATTTCTAAAAGAAATGCTCTTTTTTCGCGTTCATTTTTTTCCACTTTTTCCACCTAATTATTTATCTGGTAATGTTAATTTCAATATTGCTTTAATATTGACTTGCTACTAAGAAAGCACGAGTAATTCTATAAAGCTCTTTTAGTTGCTTAGTTATTGGATGGTTTTCATTCAATTCAAAGAGTCGATTCCTTTTTGATCTTGTTTCAGTGATAATTCTCATCTTAACTAGAGAACCTATTAGATCATGGACTCGAGAGTGTGATATCTCCAGCATTCGTGCTATATCTGTTAACTGATACATTCCTGTATTGTTAACCATAAAAAATTCAACTAATTTTACTTGAACAGAATCTCCGAGAATTGAACCTAAAACCTTGTAGTCCATTTTAATTCCACAACTGGTTTATACTTTTGTCTAGGTCTTTTCTTCTATAATAATTATTGTCAAACTGATGTGCTTAAATAAAATAAAAAAGATAAAAAATTAGAAAGTGCCCAAAAGGGCAATTCGATTTCATGAAATTATCTTGCACTGAGAGCAATACGTTCAATTTCTTGCATTTTACTGATAGCATTACTTGAAGGTTTATTATCAGCAGCATCCATTAATTCTCTTGCAAGTATTTCTTCAGCTGTTAGAATATTATTGAATGATTTCTTGTATACACCTTCAACAATATTGGTTAAAGCAATATCAACTCTCCTCATTGGAGCAACATCAACTGATTGTAGTTGTGCCATACCACCATAGGTTATTCTAGTAACCTCTTCTCTTGGGGCAGTATTTTGAATAGCATCAATGAGTACTTGTATTGGATTTTTTCCGGTTTGAAGATTTATGATTTCAAAAGTAAGTTTTACAGATTTTATCATTCTTTCCTTCTTACCAGTTCCTTTTTTGGTTCTCATTAATTTATTTACAAGTCTTTCTACAATAGGCATTTCAGCTTTTTTGAAACGTTGATGTTCATATCTTCCACCAGTATGAGGTGTGATAACAGGTCTTAAACTAATGTAAGCTTTTAACCCTGGATCTACAACAACCAAATCATTATAACTCCATTTATTGAAAAGTTCAATTCCTTCGTAAGATGGGAGGGGTTCTTCTTTTTCCTCTTTCTCAGGAACCTTTTCTGGTGTTTTTGGTTTTTCTTTAGCTGGAGTTTTAACAGGTTCTTTTGTTGGAGTTTTTGTTTCTTTAGTTGCAGTAGGTGCTTTTTCTTTCTCAACAGGTTTCTTTTCTTTAGCTACTTTAGGAGTCTTTACTTTAGCTGCAGGTTTCTTATCTTCTTTCTTTGGAGCTTTTTCTTTTGCTGCTGGTTTTTTCTCTTCCTTTTTAGGAGCTTTTTCTTTAGTTTTCTTTACAGCAGGTTTTGTCTCTTTTACAGCTTTAGCTTTGGTTGTCTTAGTTTCCTTTGTAGGTTTTTTATCAGTGGAAGCTTCTTTTTTAGATGGTTTTTCCTTTTTAGTATCTTTCTTAGATTCCTTCTTCTTTGCTTCCCTCTTTTTTCTAGCTTTAGACATAATTTATCACCTATCTTACTGGCTTCTCTTTTTTGCCATAAACTATACTAGCGAGTGATACACCATTAACTTTTGAAACACGCCACTTTATTCCTGGAAGGTCACCCATTGCACCACCTTTAGCTCCACCAATACCTTCAACAATTACACGGTCGTGTTCTGCAATATGGTTTAAACCTCCGTCAAGTGGGACAAAAGCTCCGATTTGTTTGCCATTCTTAATTAGTTGTACTCGAACACATTTACGAAGAGCTGAATTGGGTTGCTTGGACTCTACACCATACTTCTCAACAACTATACCGGAAGCTTGTGGAGCTGCAGCTAAAGGATCAGTTTTTTTATCTAAACCCAACATTTTTCTCTTATAGTAAATATCTTTCCAACGGAACTTCTTACGTTTATTCTTTAGTTGACGTCCCGCAAACTCGCCTCTAGGGGCTTTACTACCTGGCATTGTTTTTACACCATTAAATATTTGTTAATCTAATATGTTTGCGTGAAAGGATTATTTAAAAATCTTTGCGAAGACTATGATTTAGTTTTCTACATTTTTTGTAAGGTTATAATATTAATATCTTAACTTATTTTGTTTTTCGAATAGCTTCGGTCGTCTCCCTTAAAATCGTCCTTTAATAAAGAGATTGGAATTTAGTTAAACTAGCGCATATGGGAAAATCACCCCAAAATGGTGTATTAATTTGCAAAATGATAATGTAGAACTCTCACATTCAAAGGCAAATTACGATAAAGTCTGTACCATTTGTAATGAAATTATTAGTGAAAAAGACTTGGTTCATGTATTAGATCCAGATGATGCTAGCACAACAGTTCATTTTAGTTGTTATATTGAGATACAGGAAAAACTGTGTTCTGAATGCGGAAAACCATTCAAAGATCGAGAACGATTATTTTATTGCGAAAAACATTACGAATATTTTCATACAACAGATATATGCTTGCAAAAACATCTTGAAAAGCATATGAATTTCCAACTTGCCTTTTATGATGCTTTAAAAAATAGAATCACTAAAATAGAAAGCAGTGAGAGCGAAACAGTAAAGGAAAATTACTAGTCATAGAATAAATCGAAAACTGTACCGCGTTTTACCTAAATCAATAATATTAAAAAAGAGATTTCCAACATATATTTCAGCATTAGCTATGGATGTTCTATACCGGAGTTAAGGTTGAATACAGACATAAAACGACAAATGCTTAAGACAACAAAAAAAACACTATATGGAGAGTCTGAAGAAACTTGAGTAAGAGACACTGTTTTATTTATCAAAGAGATAGAGACGAATTCCAAGAAGTTGATAAACTAGATATGGCAGAGCAATACTTTTCCTATCTAAGCAATGAGCCAGACCAAATTGAAACATACGCAAGTCAAAATGGATCAGATGCAGTACTACTCTTAGACACTGCTGAACAAAAATGGACTTTGGTATATGCAAAGGGATCAGGTATCGTTACTCAACGAACAGCTCGAAGACGTGCTGATTCAGCAAGCCGATCAGGAATGCTAATTAAATCTGGTGAAAGAGTAGGCGTTAATGCAACATTAAGTGTATTGTCAGATTCCAATATTGGTGATCTAAGTAAAAGTGTTCAAAACAAATATCTTTCTCATAATGATTTGCGAGGGGTAGAATAAGCAAATTTCCCCTCATCGTTTGTTTTTTCTTATTAACTTAATTTTTCTAATGCTAATTTAGCTTGTTGTAAAAAGCTACTTGCACCAATATTTTCAGCAATTACTTTCTTAGGAGCTGTTTCAATTGCAATCTTATAATACTTTTTAGCTTCATCCTTTTTGTCTAATTTCTCAAAAATTACTGCAAGATAATAATTGATAGCGTGATTCTTTTTTGCTAGTTTTAGTGCCTTTAACATTGTTTTTTCTGCTTCATTCAATTTGCCAGATTCTAGATAGCTTTTTGCTAAATTATACAAAGCATCATAGCTCTTAGGATCCTGTTT
>JAUVZH010000319.1 GCA_030602675.1 Candidatus Heimdallarchaeota archaeon
ATAAGATTCACAAGAGTCGACAAGAATACATTTCCTTTCTGCTTCCCAATCTTCCATGTAATCTTTGAATTCATCTGAACCTATCTCTTGAGTATGTTGATTATCAAAAATAGTATATGAATGTCCTCCTGAATATTCTCCGTGTCCACAGACATACACAAATATTGTATCTGCATAGATTTCATAGTCATCTATATCTTCACATTTTGATTCAACATCATCACAATCTGCAATTATTTCGACTGTATAACCTTCGTCTTCCAATATCTCTTCATAT
The DNA here is from genome assembly GCA_030602675.1 of Candidatus Heimdallarchaeota archaeon. Taxonomy (GTDB): domain Archaea; phylum Asgardarchaeota; class Heimdallarchaeia; order JABLTI01; family JABLTI01; genus JABLTI01. The sequence continues at coordinate 278 of JAUVZH010000319.1, forward strand.
CCTTCCAAAGCATCTTGCTCTGTTGCATCATTTGCATAGAAAAGGTAGGCTAATTTTAAGCCATCTCCTTCAAAAGCGAAATTATTTGTTCCTCCACCATAGACTGTTTTTGTTTCAGGATCAAAACGTGATTTCGCGGCTGATAAAAAGTATGGAGAGTTACCATTGAGCGTCACACTGAAACTATAATACCCTTAACTATTTGTTGTTGAACTTGCTAGGATATTAAAGTAACAATCAGCAAGCACTAAAACAGCACCACTTATTGGATTATTTGATATATCTTTTACATAGCCTTGAAAGGTTGTTGCTCCATGTACTGTAACAAAAGCTGTCATCATTCCAGCTAAGGCTATGACTAAGACAATAAGACTAATTCCTTTTTTCAATTTACTAATTTTAGATCCCTCCATCTTATTCATTGAATAAAATGCCCAATTAAATAGATATGATCTAAAAACTTTAAACCTTTTGTAAAAAATAGATATAAGAGTTACCCAAAATTTGATAACTTAAAAGAAAAAAAGACCGATTTCATATATAAAACCGCACGTTTTACAAGGTTCTTTTTTCAGTTTTGAAAAATTGTATTTTTGAGTTTTTTAAGTAACTTAACGCTAATTTTACTAGTCTAATGGTGTCTTATCTTTCAAAATTCTCGAACAAATGCACAAAGAATTGTGTTATTGATTATTCTTTTAGTTGGGCTAGAAAGAAGCGTGGGTTGAAGTTACATTTTTAGTAAGATATTGTTTTATAGTTTGATTATCATATAAATAATGTAGAGGATTATTTATGTCAAAATTTGAGCGCATTGTTCGTGATCCAGAGATTTGTGGTGGTCAACCTACTATTAAAGGAACCAGAGTTCTAGTAACTGTTATTCTGGATTACCTAAAGGAAGGAATATCTTTCGACGAAATCCTCGAGAGTTTTCCCAGTATTACTCGAGAGGATATACAAGAGATTATTACTTATGCCAAAGAGATGATTACTGGAGAGACTATTGTTTATGGTTCCAAAGAAAGCGAAGTTTCTACTGGATGAAAATCTAGATGTAAAGCTTGCAAAAGCTTTAACTGCTCTTGGTTTATCTTGTTCTACTCTAAAAAGCAAAGGTTGGACTGGAATCAGAAACAGTGACTTATCTCAAGAAGTTAAACAGAATGATTTCGTCTTAATAACAGCTGATAAAGACTTTACTTTTCTTTGGGACAAGTATCAGATTAGAGTTATTTATATTTCAATACATCCTTTAATATTATCAGTTATAGAGCCAAAATTAGTTAATTTATTCAAATCTTGGAATTATGATCTCACAAAACCTTTTCTTATCATTCTTCAGGAAGATTTGATTAGAATAAGGCAATAATTCAAAATTCTTGATTTGTTGATACTTCTCTGTAATGTTGGTCTCAGTTTGAATGGCAGTCATTGATCAGTGGGTTTTTCCCTTCCGTTTTCATGACCTTTCTTAGGTGGTTTGTATAACCTCGTGTAATTTTTCAGTTGGGCAAGAAGTAGTGCGAGTTTGAGCTGTTTTTTCTCATTTTTAATCCGAAAAGTAGATTAGTTTTAAAATGCAAATATACTGTATCCGGGATGGGTGTTAAATGAAAAAATCAAGTAAAGTTTTTGTTATGTTATTTTTACTTTTTAGTTCAATTTTTGTTTATACTATGAGAATAGACGCAAATGAAGAAGAAATAATTGATACTATTGACTTTCTCCCTCAAGCGATGGGAGTATATGAAAAATGGCATTATACTACAGGTGGTTTTCTGACTTCCTCTCCTACTGTTGTTGACCTTGATGCAGATAGTACGCAAGAAATTTTAATAGGATCAAATGATAACAAGCTTTACTGTTTTAATCATACTGGTGGTTTAGAGTGGAGCTACACATCTGGTGATTCGATTTTTTGGTCTTCTTCTGCTATTGCTGATTTGGATGGTGATGGTACTTTTGAAGTTCTAGTTGGTTCAATTGATAATACACTTTATTGTTTAGATCATAAAGGTAGTTTGGAATGGGACTATACCTTAGGTGATGATGTTCAATCTTCTCCATGTGTAGCTGATTTAGATAACGATGGCACACTAGAAGTAGTAGTAGGATCATATGACAACAATCTTTATTGTATTAGTCATACTGGTGGTTTGGAATGGAGTTATTCAACTGGTAATGATATCATTTCTTCTCCTTGTGTTGCTGATTTGGATGATGATGGTATGCTGGAAGTCTTAGTTGGTTCATATGATAGTAATATTTACTGTTTTAATCATACTGGTGATTTAGAGTGGAGCTACACCACAGGTGCTAATGTTCATTCTTCTCCATCTGTTGCTGACCTTGATGCAGATGGTACACTGGAAGTGCTGGTAGGATCTTTGGATGACAAGCTTTACTGCATCAGTCATTTAGGGACTGAAGAATGGAGCTACACAACAGGTGGTCCAATTTTTTCTTCTCCTGCTGTGGCTGATCTTAATAGTGATGGTACACTGGAAGTGCTAGTAGGATCACATGATTACAAGCTTTACTGTCTTAATCATACTGGTGGTTTAGAGTGGAGCTACACCACAGGTGATTATGTATGGTCTTCTCCTTGTATTGCTGATCTTGATGCAGATAGCACACAAGAAATTTTAGTAGGATCAGTAGATGGCAAGCTTTACTGTTTTAATCATACTGGTGGAGTTGAATGGAGTTATTCAACTGGTAGTTATATTGTTTCTTCACCCTGTGTTGCTGATCTTGATACTGATGGTATTTTCGAAATTTTAATAGGATCATATGATTACAAGCTTTACTGTCTCGGTTTAACAGATGTTAGCTCTAGTGGTGCTGCTCCTTGGCATTGTTTCAGAGGCTCTGTTTTTCATACTGGCCATATTGATAGCGATAGTGATTTTTTGGATGATATAAGTGAAGACTATTATCAAACGGATCCCCATAATTCTGATACAGACATGGATAACTTAAGTGATGGTCAAGAGATTATAGCCTTCAGTACAAATCCATTTGATCCTGATACTGATGATGATAATCTTTCCGATTGGGAAGAGGTAACTATTTTCTATACCAATCCCAATTCATATGATAGCGATACTGATGGGATGCCTGATGGCTGGGAAGTATTTAGTGGACTGAATGCCTTAGTTAATGATTCTTTGAGTGATGCAGATAGTGATGGTTTGAATAATCTTGGTGAATATCAATATAATACAGATCCATTTGATCCGGATTGTGATAATGATGGTTTGCTGGATGGCGAAGAAATCTGGATTTACGGAACCAATCCTTTAGATGAGGATTCCGATGATGATAATTTATCAGACAGCGAAGAAGTTAATATCTATGGTACTAATCCAAATTTGGTTGATTCTGATAATGATGGTTACACTGATTATCTTGAAGTTAATTACGGAACAGATCCAAATGATCCCAATGACTACCCTCCTCCACCTACAACTATAACCCCTCCACCAGAAACTATTACACTTCCACCTGAGACTACAACTCTGAATCAAACTATCACTGTTACTACAGGTATTTTCATTGGAACATTTGTCTTTATAATTACAACCGGTTTAACAGTTTCTATGATTATTCTCAGAAGAAGAAGGAAGTAATTTTCTTTCTTCAAATTTCTTTTTTCGAATGTTTGTATAACCTCATGTATTTTTTCAGTTGGGCTAGAAGTAGTGCGAGTTCGAGCTGTTTTTTCTCATTTTTTCTCCGAAAAGTAGATTAATTTTGAAATGCTATTTTATTGTACATTTCGGGATGGGTGATATTTGAAATTTTCTAGAAAGTATTTGATAATTATTTTTCTTCTTTTAGTTGTTTTAATTG
>JAUVZH010000170.1 GCA_030602675.1 Candidatus Heimdallarchaeota archaeon
GAAATAATATTATTGTAGGTTAAGGTTTTCTGCTTTTTTAGTCTTTGCCAAATAGTTAGAATTTAGTGTCTTAAGGACTAATTCAGCAACAAGTTTTTTGAACTACTTAGTTATAATATATTCAGTATTATTACTAAAAACAGGAGATAAACATGTATCAATATTTCATAGCACCACTTATTGGGTATTTTTTTGGTGCACTACCATTTGCTTGGATTATTGTTAAACTTACTACAGGACAAGATATTAGAGACTCAGGTTCTGGATCTGTTAGTACTCGTAACACCGTTCGTACTGCAGGATGGAGTTGGGCAGTTTTAACTGGCGTTCTTGATATTACTAAGGGATTCCTAGGTGTGTTTCTTGTAAAATTTGTTATTTTCTCAAGTGATGCATACCCAGCTTTTCCAGAATTTCTTGACTTATTGGCAGCTCTTGCAGGCATAGCAGCTTTTGCTGGTCATTGCTGGATGCCATGGATGAAATTCCGTGGAGGTAAGGGATTTGCAGTCCTTTCCGGAGCACTTGTTATAATAAATCCATGGGGACTTTTGATTTGGTGGGTTAGTCTTCCAATCTATTTAGTTATCATTAGATATAGTGGAATTTCTGGTCTTTGTTCTACTGCTTCAGTTGCTATATGCAATACGTTCTTCTATATTTTTGGTGCAACTTATTGGAGCACTTGGCCTACTATGGTTTTCGGTTGGGGATGTACCTTACTAATCACTCTACGATTGATTCCTGATTTCATAGGCATGAAGAAAGGTGAAATAAAACGCTGGAAAGGCATCAAAGTAACCCAATGGACGCGATAAAGAAAAAAAAGTACTATCTATAATTTGTTCGACTTGTAAGTGTAAAGGATTCTAGTCCTCACTTACAACACATTTCTCATAGGTTTTCTTATTTTTTGGTAAAGTAAATTTGAAAATTGAACCCTTGTTCTTACCTTCTGATAAAGCTTCAACAGTTCCGCCATGTGCTTCTACTAGGCTTTTCACTACTGTTAAACCTAATCCTGAACCTGAGCTTTTGGAATCTACTTTAGCATATTGGTCAAAAATTCTTTTGATGTCCTTTTTCGCTATTCCCATACCATTATCTTTGACACTAACATCGATGAATCCGTTTTTCAGGTTTTGAGCTGAAATATGTATCTTGCAATCCTTTTCTGTGAATTTTATTGCATTTAGTATTAAATTCTTCAAGATTCTAATGACTTGTTCCTTATCACACCAAGCATCTACTTTCTCAGGAATGTCTCGAGTAACAATAAATCCTTTATCAATAACTACTGATCCTAAAGTTTCCAATGTATCAGAGACAATTTCTTTAAAGCTATGTTTCTTAGGTTCTAAAGTAAAACCTTGTGATTCAAGTGTCGAGAAGTCAAGGATGTCCATCATGCTATTATAGACGTTTTCTAGATTATTTCGTAGATATTCTAATGTTCCAAAAGTTTCTTCGCTTATTTCTCCTGATTGACCAGATAGAACTTGATCAATTAATTCTCGAGAACTTCTTAGTGGATCAAATAATCCAGTAGTTGTAACTTCGACAAAATCTGCTCGTTCTTTATTCATTTTCAATAATTGTTCATTCAATTCTTCTAATTTCGAGTAGGATTTTGACAATTCATTCTCTTGAATTGCTGAAATTGTTACATCTTCACTTAAAACCAAAACCTCAGTTGTTTCTCCTTCCTTATTAGTCAATGGAACTAGCTTAAAGCTAATTATAGAAAATGATTGAGGATTCTTTTCATCCAATTCTTTTATTTTTAATCTATTGACTGCTATTTTTTCTCCCTTTAGACCTTTTTTGAAATAGTTAATTAATGAATTTGGGAAGATCTGCTCTTCTTTCTTTGATTTTTTCAGAACATTTACGCCAACTAGGCTATCACGTTTCCTTCCAGTCATCATTTCAACTAGCTGATTTACTCCTGTTAGAATTCCCTTTTTATTAATTGTGAAGATAGCTATAGGTGAGTTGGATATAAGATTATCTAATTCCTGTCTTGTTCTTCTGAATTTTTCTTCAGGAACTAATGCACTAAATAATGCTGAATGAAGCTTGAACATATCTGGCACTGAAGTTAATTGTTCATCACCAACAACTATAGTTGGGAGAGACATAATATCATATTTTCCTGCTAGCTCTGGTTCCTCTTCTATGTCTACCTTTCTGTAGGTAAGCTTGCCACCATATGAAGCTAAAACTTCTTGTAAAACCTCTTCTGCAGGAGCACAATAAACACAATCTTTTGATGTAAAAAGATAGATATCAGTAAAAATTGTAGTTGAATCAGCAATAATAACTGCAAGCTGTTCATATAACTCTAGGAGATTATTGTAGAGTGTTTGGAGTTCAATGTTTTTGCTTCTGAGCTCTTTTTCTATGATTTTTCTATCTCTAATGTCAGTAATTATTGCATATGTACCAATTGATTCACCATTAGGTCCTAATATTGGCGTACCACTAATTATTACTGGCACTTTTGAGCCAACTTTGGTTTTGAATGTAATTTCATATTGAGATGTTGCTTTTTCATTAAATCTTTTTTCTGACTCACGCCTAACTCTTGCTCGGTCTTCTTCTGCAACGATTCCTAGGGAATCCATACCTATGAGTTCTTTATCTGCATAACCAATCATCTGATGAATTTTTGGATTTGCATAGACAATTTTCCCATTCATATCAGAAGCAATTATTCCCTCAGGCATAGTCTCAACTAATGTTTTGTACCATCCACTTTCATTTAGAATTTTTACCAGTATAGGGTTAGGTTTGAATTCGCCCTCTCCTTCTGTAGTGGCTTTCACAATTATTAGCTCCGGAACAAAACTATCTCGAGTTAATAGTCTTCACAGAATTTTGTCATCTAAAGCAAAATAAATCTTATGATTTAGTACCTTTCGATAAAAAAGCGAGTTTTTGGTCCTATGAAGAGAGTAATTTCCTATCTAGTTCATTTTTTCATTCAATTTATCGTTTTCGAGCAATTCTTTGGACCGTTTCTGTTTCTTGCCTAGTCCCCCTCCACCTGGTGTTTCGATAACTATAACATCATCTGATTCTAGAGTTGTTGTTATCTTACCTTGTAGAATGATTTTCTTACCATCTTTTGTTATTCTATAGTAAACACCTGTAAGTCCATCTTCTCCATCTTTTAATCCCCAAGGTGCAACCTTCTGTCTTTCACCCAATAAACTAACAACAACAGGAACCTTTGTCCTAAATCTTCGAATAATACCCAAACCACCTCTAAACTTACCCTTTCCACCACTATTTTCTCTTAAAGAATATTCTTCAACAATTAATGGATATCTAACTTCGATTTCTTCAATAGGGGTGTTCATAGTATTTGTCATATTTGTGTGAATTCCATCTACACCATCCTTTGTTGGTCTACCACCAGAACCTCCACCTATAGTTTCATAGAATGTAAAGGGATTTCCTTGTTGATCACTTCCACCTATTATTAGATTATTCATTGTTCCTTGGGATGCTGCAGGTATTCTGTCAGGAATTATTTTTGAAAATGCTTTCAAGAGAGTATCAACAATTCTTTGAGAAGTTTCCACATTTCCACCGACAACAGCAGCAGGTGGCAATGCATTTAGAACAGTTCCTTTTGGTACTGTTACTGTAAGATGTCTGTATAATCCTTCATTAGCAGGTATTGTAGGATCTGTTATGGCTCGCAATACGTAATAAGAACCTGATAGTGTTACCGCATAAGGACAATTTATTGCGCCTCTTACTTGATCAGATGTGCCTGTGAAGTCAAAGTAAACATGATTTTTTGTTGTTTTTACGTTAACAACTAACTCAACTAATTTATCATCTATCCCATCCCCATCCATATAGTCTCTTCCCTCAGATTCGGATTCAGGGAAGTTTTTGATTATTGATAAGAATCTTCCTTCGGAATAATTTAGTATGTCATCAACTGCTAATTTGTATGTCTCTAAACCTCTTGCAGAAATTAGTTCTTTTAACCTCTTTTCACCAGTCCAATTAGCAGATAATTGAGCCATCAGGTCCCCTTTTCTTACTTTTGGTGTTCTTGAATTAATCATAATCAGATTTAGAATGTCTTTATTTACCTCTTCTTTTGAAACGAACTTCACAGGGGGTATCCTTAGACCTTCTTGAAAAATATCTGTTGCATTACCTGGCATGGAACCAGGTGTCATACCACCAATATCGCTATGATGTGCTCTGCTAACTGAGTAACCAACAAGATTTTCTTTATAGAATATTGGAGTAACAATAGTGATATCCGGTAAGTGTGTTCCTCCTAGATAAGGATCATTTAGTATGAATGAGTCCCCGGGAAATATTTCACCTTCAAATTTCTCCAAAACACTCTTTACAGTTAATGGCATCGCTCCCAAATGTACTGGAATGTGTTCTGCTTGCGCTGTCATCCTGCCTTCAAAATCGAATAACGAACAGCTATGATCCATCCTTTCCTTAATATTAGTACTATAGGCAGCATTTCTTAGGATAATTCCCATCTCTTCAGCGATGTATTCCAATCCACCACGAATAACTTCTCGAGTAATTACATCTACATGTGTTGTTTTCATCTTATCACTTCCTAGTTAAATGTATAAGACCAAAAACATCTAGTGATGCCTTCCATCCTGGAGGTACAATTGTTGTTGTATCATATTGTTCTATGATTACAGGTCCTACAATTACATTGTTCGCTTCCAACATATCTCTATTCAGTACTGGTGTTTGTTTGAAATCTTTTAGCTGTTTAAAATACACATCTCGAGTTTCAACGTGAGCTTCTTCCAGTGGTTTCTGTTTACCTCTAGCTATTTTTGTTAGTGTTGGCTTCTTTATTATACCAATACTATTTATTCTGATATTCACCATCTCTACTTCTTCATCATCCATTACATAACCATAAATCGCTTTGTGCTTATCACAAAAGAGCTTGTGAAGTTGTTCTATACAATTTTTATTGTTCAAGTTAACATCAGAAATAGGAAGTAGTAATTCAAATCCTTGACCACTATAACGTAAATCAACAAACCTTTGATGAACCATGTCTTTCTCTATAAATCCCTCTTCTTTTAGTATGTTTAAACCATTATTCTGTAATTCTCCATAAAATGTTTCGAGTTCTTTGTAGTCGATATCAGCTAATTTTTTACGTATAGATTTTACATAGGTGTGTTTAGCATCAGTATAAAGTAAACCCATCGTTGAAAATAGTCCAGGATTATTTGGGACAATTATTTCTTTTATTTCCAATTCACTAGCCAAAGCACAAGAATGTAATGGGCCTGCTCCACCAAAAGCTAACAAAACAAAATCCCTAGGATCTAATCCTCTTTCAATTGTAACGATTCTTAAAATTCGACTCATGTTTATGTTAGCGATTTTAATTATCCCTAAAGCACTTTCAACTGTATCTAAATTCAATAGCGCAGATACTTTTTGTTTGATACTTTTTTCTGCTAAATCTGGATAAACAGGGAACGTTTTATCTAACAATCCTTTTGGATTTAGTCTTCCAAGATAGAGATTCGCATCTGTTATTGTTGGGTTTTCTCCATTTCGTCCATAACATGCAGGTCCAGGGTCTGAGCCAGCACTTATAGGTCCAACTTTCAAAGCATTCCCTTGATCAACCCAAGCGATAGAACCTCCACCAGAGGAGATTTCTGCTAAATCAATAAATGGAAATCTAGCAGGATAACCACTTCCTTTTGTTATTCTGCCACTATGGACTTCTCCACCAACTTCATACTCAGATGTTAATGTAATAGCCTTATTAATTATAGTTCCAGCTTTTGCTGTTGTTCCACCCATGTCAAAAGATAACAAGTTTGGCAAATCGAGAAATTCAGCTAGAAATCTGGATGCAACAACTCCTGCTGAAGGACCACTTTCAATAATACTGACTGGAAGCTGTTGAATTTGATCTGATCTACTTACTCCACCATTACTCTGCATGATAAATAATGGAGCATCTATTTGCAAATCACTAAATGAATCAGTAAGTGATTTTACATATCTCGAGACTATTGGCATTAGTACTGCATTAATTGCTGTTGTACTTGTTCGTTCAAACTCCCTGTGCTCAGGAGAAACTTCATAACTAGCAGATAAATAAAAATCGCCTAATTTTTTCTCGAGATAGTTTTTAATTT
>JAUVZH010000217.1 GCA_030602675.1 Candidatus Heimdallarchaeota archaeon
GAAAAATCAATAGTTGAAGAGGTCTTCAAAGGGGTAATGGTTGATGAGGAGGAAGAAAAAACACTTCATGAAAGCCCATTAGATGTTTTTGATTCTGAAGATGAATTAACAATAGATGAAGATGTAAGTGATGTTGAATCAATCGATATTATTGATGATGAACAATTGGAAGAAGATCTAGAACCAGAAGATCAAATAGAATCATATGATTTACCTGCTGCTTTTGAAGAGGATGAAGTAGAAGTGGAACAAGATAGTATTTTTGAAAGTGACGAAACTCCAGCGTTTAAAGGGGAACCAATGCTAAATAAAATACAAGAACTGAAACAAGTGATTGAAGATACAGATATTCATGCTGATTTAACAGAACCAACAATTGAGAAACCTATAGTAGAAACAGAGGATGCTTTACCAGTTGAAGAGCCAGAAATTGTTGAAACTATGCTTGAACCATTTACTGTAGATGAAGATTTACCATTAGATGAAATGTTAGCTAAAAGAAAGAAAGAATTGGAAACACTCAAGACTGTTTTAAAAACTGAAGAAAAAGCGATTGAAAAACTGGAACAAAGAAACATTGGTTTAGATTATTATGAGAGAATGCATCCACAAAAAGTTTATCCTCTAATAATTAGTATTCCACCTCCTTCAATAAATGGTAACGAATTTAATGAAGTGAAAATCCAACCAATATTTCCAGGTTGTTATGTTACACCAAATGAAGAAATTGTTAGCTTAGACGATGAAAATATGGTTTCTGCTGAGTTTAGTATAACTCCAATAATTGGTCGCGGTAAAGTAAATGGAAGAGTTGGTCTATGGTATAGAAACAAGAATATTCTTGCTGTCAATACTCCTTCAATGGTTGCTAGTATCTTCTGGCCAAGATTTACAATATCAATAAGCATAATACTTGGTCTAATACCATTTATCGTTGGATTGTTTACTGATTTAAATACTACAATTGCTGATGGAATAAACAATACCATCACAGCAAATATGATAATGTGGATTGAATTAGGAGTGTTCTTAGCATTTCTCTTCCTAACGATGGGCCTTTTCTTTGGAAAAAGACCATTAAAGAAGTCTACAAATCAGAAATTCTATCCAGTTGATTTAGAAAACAAAGAATAATTTTTTATTCTTTTTTTCTTAATGTTCTAGAAAGATTTTAATATAATCTAAATAATTTCACAGAAGAAGGTGAAAACAATCATGAAAGACTTCAGCGTTTTCCTTGGACCTAAAGGACTTCTAGCATTTGGAATAATATTCTTGATATTAGGTGCATTAGCATTGGTATGGTTGATATTATATCAAGAAGCTGATCCTGATAGGACATTTAGAGGTTCTGTTGCTAGATCAATAGCTACTTCACTATTTCTTGGCATGTCTGTGTTCATGCTTTTGATTTGGAGTGGAGTTGTACTTTAATTCAAAATCTTATCTTTCTATCTATTTTCTACATCAATTAGTTTTTTAGAAATACTTAGAGCAAGAACAATCAATTCTAGGATTGATAGTTAAAGATTCAAATTGCATCGATCCAATATCACAAAATTGTAATTTATTGAGAAGTAGCGGTTCTTCTCCTAACATTATTCTGGTCGCTTCTGAAATTTGGATACTACCAATTATGTTGATTATTGCAGGATGAATTCCTACTTCAGCAGATGTAGGTAATTTTTCATCATCAGCTTGATTAAAAATACAATCAATACAAGCACTTTCTCTTTTGACTGTCATTGTATTTCCACTTAATCCACTTACTGCACCAAAAATAAATGGTATATCTTTTTCCAAACATTCCTGATTTAATGCAAATCTTGGTTTAAATCTATCAACAGCGTCGACAACAAAATCAACATCTTTTGATGCCATATGAGCATTCTCAAAAGTTATTGCCTCTTGAATTGCTTCAATCTCAACATCAGGATTTAATTCATGGAGGAAATCTTTTGCAATTTGGACTTTAGGGTTGCCTATATCCTTATCGCGGTAAAGAGTCTGTCTTTGTAGGTTTGTTAATTCTACGAGGTCTTTATCGATTATTCTAAGAAAGCGAACACCTAGTGCTACCAATTGTGTTGCAGTTATTGAACCTAGTCCACCAACACCAACAACAGTAACCTTGGCTTTTCGAATTTGCTCTAAACCCTTTGCTCCAATTGATGGAATTGCAACGAATCTTGAATATCTGCTATTTTTGTAATCAATTTTTGTCATGCTCATCATATTCCTCTAGAATAGTGGAAGTTAAATTTCTAACAAGATCAAATTGATATTTGCTTTTTTCTTGATTAAAGTTCTCGAAAAATTCTTTGAAAAGCTTCTGAGGGAAACCACGTTGTATGTAATCATTTAATTGTAAAATAGTCTCCAAGCGATCAGCTTCTACAACAATTTTTGATTCAATTGATTCATGTTTGATGAATTCTTCATAATAGGTCATTATTTTACTAGCCAAATTTTGAGGTAAATTATCGAGAAGAGATTTTAAAGCATTTTTGTCTAATTCTTTTTTGAATTCATCATATTTTTTAACAGAGAATTTCCTTATTCGTCTATCTAAATCTTGTGAATTACATTCAGACAAGTCATGGATTAAACTCATGATCAAAACTTTCTCTAAATCAATTTCATTACCTTTGCTTTTTTCATCAAGTGCAATAATAAGTGTTAGAAGAGTCATCATGTAGCTATGATCTGCAACGCTTTCAACATCAGCTAGTGACACACCAGAATAAACCCACCCACTTCTAATCATTCTCTTCATACGTATTGTTTCTTGCAGAAAAAGTAGTATTTGATCATTCAAATTAATACCTCACAATAAGTGTTCATGTTATTAACATTTCAGGATTGTTAAAATATGTAACAATTAAATGCTATCCATTTATAGATTTATATGCTATCATTAATTAATTAAAAAGAAAAGAAAAATGTTGGAAAAAATCCAACTTAAGTATAGAATGTTCTCTTCCTAGATCTGTCAGTTGATGGGGTAGCCATTTCTTGAGTTTGAAAAGCTAGTTCAGCAAGTTTCTTCTTAATAGATTCAGATTGTTCTTTCAGGGTTTCAACATTGATGTTTGTGTTTTTGTAGGTATTAAGAGTCTGTATGAGAGAAGCTGCTGCACCTGGATCTGGTAAGTCAGGTCTAGTACCTACGAGAAAAGCAAATCCATCTACATCGCTAATCATTGTTTTGTTTAAAATAGCACCAGCAAATCCTTTGATAAACCCACTCTTCAATGGTGGTATATTTAACTTGCTTACTTTTTCTTTTAGCTCAGGTTCTGCAACTAAATAGACTTTGGCTTCATCTTTCTTATTCAAATAAGCAAATCCATCAAGAGCAATTATTTCCTTTGCACCATGTTTCTCAGCCCAATTCATTACTGCATTTGCAATATGAAAAGCTGCTTCTGCATTAACTGCACTTTCACCAATGAAAACTGCAATATCAAAACCTTCTTTGCCCATGATTCTATAAGGATGTCTTAAATATCCATCAAGAAAAACCGCGACTGGAGGAATAACAATTCCTTCTACAAATCCTATCGTTTTTAATTTCATTATCTCACTAATGTGTTGTGCTGCTATAGCGCCTGCTAATCCCACGCCTGGAAACCCCACTAGTACAGTCGAGACATCAAAATCTTCTTTACAAACACATCTAGCATAAAGATTCTTTTCCATATTTTTAGCTATTGATTTATCATAATCCATTTCAAAGCACTCCAAGTCTTTGGATACTATACTTATGGTGATGAATTTATTATATCTTACGTATTATTAAGTTACTAAATTATTTAATGACTAACGTAGATTGTATTGAATAGTAAAAACTTACACTATGCTTTCTAAAGATGTCAAATAGAAAACGAAACAAATTGAAAGCCGGAGATTGTTTAAAACCCCCGACAAGTTCAGATATTTAATCTACTTAGAATTTTTAATCACAGAAATCATTTTTTCAATGTGCTTATGTGACGTTCCACAACATCCACCTAAAAATTCTACTCCGAGTTTCTTCATTTCCAACATGTCTTTTGAAAATCTTTCCGGATTGATTGGATAAAGATTCTTCCCAGCAACAGTTAATGGTGCTCCTGCTGTAGGTTGAACAATTACTGGTTTTTTGGCTACTGCTTTAATCTCTTTTGCTAAACCTATCATTTCGAAGCTATCCAAAGTACAACCACAACCAACGATATCAGCTCCAGCTTTTTCCAATTGTTCAATACATTCTTTTACTTCTTTGTTATCGACAGGCGTCCTATATCCCTCTGCAACTTTCGCAAAGGTCATTGCTGCTATAACTGGTATATCTGAAGAAGCAGATTTAATCGCTTTAATTGCTGTAATAGCTTCATCCAAGTAATACATGGTTTCAATACTAAACAAGTCAACATTGCCTTTTAGCATGGCTGTTATCTGCTCATTGAAAGCTTCTTCGAACATTCCAAGTGTATATTCACCACCATCTCTTTCAAGCAAAGCTGCATTAGGTCCAATATTTCCAGCAACATAACCATTCTTTGGACAGATATTCTTTGCTAACTCAACTTGACGAAGGTTGATGAGTTCAATTTTGTTCTCTAATTTCTTTCCTAATCCAATTCGAGTTGCACCGTAAGTATTCGTATGAATTATATCGACTCCAACATCAAAGTAACCTTTGTGAATTTCAGAAATAATCTCAGAAAAATAAGCTGAAAATCTTTCAGCAGAATCACCAAGAACTATCCCTTTTTCGATTAATTCTGTACCCATTGCTCCATCTACAAAAACTGCTCTTTGTTTTGCTAAATCAAGTATAGATTTTTTCATTTATTTCACCAGACAGAAACTATACCTAGTCTACTAATATAACCTATATACTACTTGAACTTTATTTTAAAAAAAGTTCCTCAAATAAACAACACAAAAACTATAAGGAAATACTATAAATTCGTTATCAAAAAAGTAATCGAAAGGATTAATTGACATTCGATTAAAATAGTCTCTATTGACTGAACTTTCCAAACTTCAAATCTTATAAGAAGAGGATAATTGTGAAACAGATATCAATTGGAATAGATATTGGTGGTACTTTTACTGACATAATAATTCAAGACAAAGAAACTGGTCGTCTTCACAAACAGATTAAAGTTGCAACAACGCCTAAGAATCCAGAAGAAGCAATAATTCAGAGCTTAAATGAAGAATTAACCAATGAAGAAAAATCAAATGTAAAGCAATTATATCATGCTACAACAATAGCAACAAATGCCTTTCTTGGTCAAGTTAAAAAAGAATTACCAAAATCAGCTTTGATTACAACTAAGGGATTCAGAGATGTTCTAGAGATTGGCAGACAACGTCGAGCTGCACTATATGATTTCTTCTTTGAACGTCCTTCTCCTATAATTCCAAGGAGATACCGATTTGAAGTATCTGAGCGAATTGATTCACAAGGGCAAATTCTTTTACCCTTAC
>JAUVZH010000188.1 GCA_030602675.1 Candidatus Heimdallarchaeota archaeon
AATCCTGATATAACATTTGTGTTGCTGTTTTCTGACGATGAATATTTTTTTGGTTATGAAATATATTTCAGAAAGAAAGGATATTTTGTAGCTAGAAGACCTGATAAAAGACCATATTTTAAACCCGGAACATTAGAACCACGTTTTGCTCGTATGATGGTAAATTTATCTCGAGCAAGTTCAGAGAATCTTCTTTTAGATCCCTTTTGTGGTCCTGGTGGAATGATTCTAGAAGCTGCAACCATGGATTGTAATGTTATTGGGTTAGACATAGATAAACGAATGATTAAAGGTTCGTTGAAAAACCTTAAGCATTTTACTCCAAAAGCAAATTATGATTTAATTATTGGTGATGCAAAACAATTACCATTTCATAATAAAATTAATTCTATTGCAACAGATCCACCTTATGGACGCTCGACATCAACATATGGAAAAGAAATTGAGGAATTATTACGACAGTTCTTTAAAGAAGCATATAATGTTTTAGTACCTAATGGCATTCTAGCAATTGGGATGTTCGCTGAAGTACCAATACAGAAAATTGCTAAAGAATTCAATTTTGAATTAAGTATATTTGAAAAAATTTACATTCACAAATCATTAACAAGAAGAATAGGGGTTTTCATCAAAAGATGAGTACTATAAGAATTGTTTTTCTAGGAACATCTGCTGCAGTTCCTCAAAAGGATCGCTTCTTATCTAGTATAGCTCTACAAAGGGAAACTGGAGAGATTTTCCTATTTGACTGTGGAGAAGGCACGCAATACCAAATGATGCGATTCAATATTAACTTTCAAAAAATAACTAAAATATTTTTTAGCCATTTACATGGAGATCATATATTCGGTATTTTTGGATTATTAAATACAATGAATCTTATGGAACGCACAAAAGAACTAACTATTTATGGTCCAATTGGAACACGTAATTTCTTTGAAGGTACTATGGGCACTCGAGAGAATTTTGGTTTTAAATATCCGATAGATATTCAAGAGATTGAAGAGGGATTTGTTTGTGAAGATGATGATTACAGAATTATTTCAAAACGGGTGATGCACTCTGTTTATACAGTAGCATATGCATTTATAGAGAAGGATCGTCTTGGAAGATTCAATAAAGAGAAAGCTATTGAGCTCAATGTTAAACAAGGTAGAAAATGGCAAGAGCTGCAGAAAGGGAAATCAGTCTTATCAGAAGATAAAAAAGTTATTGTTCCTGAGATGGTTTTAGGTCCAAGTAGAAGGGGTTTCAAAATAGTTATTGCTTTTGATGGACTTTATGTTGAAGAAGAATTTGTTCCATTTGCTAAGGAAGCTGATGTCTTAATTATGGAAGCTACTTTTGGAGATGAGCAAATAGCAAATGCAAAAGAACGCATGCATTCCACAGCCAGATGGTCTGCCAGAATTGCCAAGAAAGCAGATGCGAAAAGGCTCTTTTTAACTCACATTTCTCCTAGATTTAAAGATGATAATTCACTTGAGATGCAAGCTAAAGAGGAATTCCCTGAAGCAATTATAGCTCATGATGGGTTAGAAATAAACCTTAATCGCAAGGATCTTGAAGAAGAAAAATGATCTTAGGATTTTCCTATGGGAATTTCTTGACTAATATTATTTCTCTGCCATTTTTTGTATAAGGAACCAACCAATCTATTAGATGATCAATATTATCGTAAGTTATTTCGATTCTAATAGGTCCTAAAGGTGATTCACCTATTTCTTCACAGAAATTAATTTTCCCAGCAAATGCTACTTGCTTGTTTACAAAAAACACTGTTGTATTATCAACAATATTATTTCTTAGAACTTTACGAGCTACATCTAATATTTTATACTGCCTAAAGAGAGTATGGAGATTCTCTAACGAAGCATGGTCTTTACTCTCAACATATAGGTAATTCTCATTACCAATCTTTTGTTCTTGAACTTCACTATCTAATATTGTCTTAAGTGAAGTAGCTACTTTATTAGGATCTTCTGTAAGATGTTGTTTAGTTATCGCTTTAATCTTAAACATTGTTTTCACATATCTCAAGAGTAATATGAGCTATAATTTTACAATGAAAATAAAAAATGTTCTATGATATAAGAAATTACACTAAAAATTAATTAAAAGAGAAATAATATGCTGTAATTTAATAGGATTGAAGAACTATGACTTTACGGTCATTTTTTGCAGTAGATCTAGAAGATAAGGAAATTATCAAAAAAATTATTGATATACAATCCCAACTTGAATTCCCTGATACAAGAATTGTTTTTGTAGCTCCGGAGAATCTACATTTCACATTGAAATTCTTGGGGGATATTGAGGAAGGAATTATTCCTGAATTGGAAAAAGCAGCTCAAAACATATCATTTAACAATTTCGAGCTTGAATTGTCTGGTATGGGATGCTTGCCAAATTATAGTTATATTAATGCTCTATACATAGGTGTGACTCAAGGATTAGAAAATTTAGCAACTATTGCAAAAGAATTAGAGAACTTAAGTGGCAAATTCAACTTCAAAAAGGAAACAAGACAATTTAGAGCTCACTTAACAATCGGACGTGTGAAACGAATAAGAGATAAGAATCCATTGATTTCAAAGATAAAGGAAAATGAAGAAACCTATTTTGGAAAAACTAGCATATCATCTTTCAAGTTAAAGAAAAGTGATATAACACCACAGGGTCCAATATACACTAATCTATTTGAAGTAAAAAGTACAAAGTAGTAAACAAAGCAGAGGTATGATGTTTGCATCTAGAAGACCAATACCAACAAATACAATTGAAAGTATTGGAAAAAATCCACCCAACTAAAAGCGAAAGGGAATTACTCCAAAGAAAATATGAGGGCATTCTTAGCAGAATTAAGAACATTCTTGTTGAAGCAAACATTGAAGCAAAAGTAGAACTTACTGGTTCATTCTCCAGAGATACTTGGATTTCAGGAAGCAGGGATATTGATATTTTTGTTATATTACCTTACAAAAGTGAGTTTACTCCAAATGATATACTGAAGGTAATTAAAAAGGGAATAGATTTCCAATGGATAAAAAAACATGCTAAACATCCTTATTTATTTGCAATTTCAGATGACATCAAAATTGAGATAGTTCCTTGTTATGAATTTAAAACGGGAAGAGAAATTCGAAGTGCTGTGGACCGTTCTCCTTTACATAAGCAATTTGTTATTGATAATCTTCCAATTGGTGCTATAGATGAAGTGAGATTACTAAAACAATTCATGAGAGGAGTTGGTACTTATGGTGCTGAAATCAAAGTACATGGATTCTCTGGGTACCTAATTGAATTACTAGTTATTCACTATAAGGGGCAATTTATCGAAATACTGAAAAATGCTCAAAAATTACTAAATAATGTTATTACTTTTCAAGAAAAACTAATTGTGGATGAAACCAAATTTGAGAATGAATCATTAATTGTTGTAGATCCAACTGATAAAAATAGAAATGTAGCTGCAGCAGTTAAGGAACAAACTTTGGCAAATTTCATTGCTGCTGCAAAAAGCTATCTGAAAAATCCTTCAGAAGATTACTTCTTCCCTAAGATAATAACCATAACAAAAGGCAGATTACAAGAAATAGAAAATAGTATTTTACATTACTCGGCAATAATTCACAAAGAGTCTGATATCTCTGACGATATTTTGTGGGGACAAATTAGAAAGTTTGAAAAGAGTCTCTTAAATTATCTCAAAAATGAAGGAATAGAACCTATCAATATTGATTCAATGATTTCCAAGAAAGAGATAATGACTATTATTATTTCACATAAAGGTACCACACCAGATTATAGATGGAAATTAGGTCCACCAGTTAACAATAATGGGCAAGATGAATTCTTAAAGAAATATAAAGACAATTCTCAAGTGGTTTTTGGTCCTGCTATAATTGAAAATAGATGGAAAATTCTACTGAAAGAAAAACAACAAACAATTAATGAAATAGTTGAGAAAGGAATTAGTGAGAAGATCATTTCCTTGCCATCTCATCTGCAAATGGATTTATCATCAATTGAGATTTTGAGTAAAGAGAAATTAATAACAAGAATAGTGAATGACAAGGAAAAAATGATTTATCTTTACAGAATACTAATTGGGAAACCAAATTACTTGCTGAAATAATTATTTGCGACGTTTCTTCCTTTCAATATGTGGATATTTTGGCTTTAACATTGCTTTGATTCTTTTGTTAGTCCATTTAGTTTGAAGAGCATATTTTACTCCCTTTATGAATTGCTTTACATGGTTATCCCAAGTTCGTCCATCAACTAGTTTCTCACCATTGATTGCTAGCTTCTTACGGAGTTTCTTATCTTGAGCCATGAGTAGAATGTTATCTTTTATCTCATCAGGATTCATTATATCTGAAACAAGAATAGCATTTTTCTTATGAATCACATCCGGATCGTGTCTATATTCTGAGGTAATAACCGGCAAACGGCAAGACATGGCTTCAAAAACAGTAAAGCAACTACTTTCATTAAGCGATGGATTAGTAAAGAAATCAGCAGCAACATAATGGCTAGGTAATTCTACATCTGGAACAAATCCAGTGAATATCATTCTATCTTTGTTTTTATAGGGATGATTTGCGTAATAATCCCATTCTGGTCCTTTACCTACAAATAATCCGTAAAGATTAGGTTCTTCCTCTAAAGCTCGATCCATTCCTTCCAGCATATTGGCAACATTTTTCTCTCTAGCTAATCTACCAACGTAAATTGAAACTACAGCATCTCTTGGGATATTGTGTCTTTTGCGAATATCAAATTGATTGTTTTTGGGATTAAATCTTGATTTGTCAATAGCAAATGGTGTGTGAAAGATTTTTTCCTCAGAAATGCCAAAATCGATGAGCTTACCTTTGAACCTTTCTGTAGCATGAAAGAAGACATCAATAAATAACTGGTAGTAGATTTGTGATAGAGCAATCATAGAGATATTATACCATACTTTAGGTGTTTGTAGGATTTTCCGTAAAACAATTCTCTCATCTTGATGGATAAAAATACCAATCTTTTTTCTCATGATTCTTGCTAGTAAAGCACCGAATACACCTAAGGTAGCAACAGAATGAACAAAGACAAAATCAGCATTTCTTACAGCTTTTAGTAATCTTTTATCAGGATAAGCAATCCAATAACCTTGAGTAAGAATACGAGTACTAGTGCAACGCACAACTTCAAATCCTTCAAAGGGATATTCATAATGCTCAGTACCGATAAACCAAGGACCAACCAGTGTTACTTCATGTCCAGCTTTAACTAATTCAGGAATTAGATAATCAAAGTAACGTACGACTCCGTCATAAATTGGTTTGTAAGAATCGCATACGAAGCAAATTTTCATCCCTTATCCTCCAGGAATAATTATAATTATTTTTGACACATTTTAGTAATTAGCAAATCGTATACTGCCTTTTTTATAGTTTATCTTATATTCTCATTAATGTTTTTGGAAGAAAGAAAAAAGCTATTAGAGAATAATTAAATTACAAACCCACTGATTCTTGAGACCTTCGTAAAATACGTTTCAATAGTCTCTTTCTTTTTGTTTCAACTTTTAGTGTTTCATTTATCCCCACTAGAAATTTCTCTGCATGGTTTTGCCAGGTACGAGATGCAATCAGTTTCTGACCATTTAATGCAATAGTTTCACGTAATGCTTTATCATTAGCTAGACGAAGAATATTCTCTTTAATTTCATGATGATTAAGGACATCGTTAATAAGTAAAACATTGGTTCCATGAATAATGTCCGGGTCATGATCCTTTTCTGCAGTAATTACTGGTACTTGGCAAGTCATAGCCTCGAAAACTGAGAAACAACTGCTTTCGTTTAAAGTAGGAGTTACAAACATATCACAAACAGCATAGTGACTTTGGAGTTCATTTTCAGGCACGA
>JAUVZH010000101.1 GCA_030602675.1 Candidatus Heimdallarchaeota archaeon
GCATTAAAGGGTGTTCATGATCCCGAAGAAAAAAGAAAAATTGTAGGCTACAAATTCATTGAGACATTTGAAAATTTTGAAAAGGAACTTGTGAAGAGATTTGGTTCATTTGGATTTTTAGCACAAGGAACTATATATCCTGATCGAATTGAATCAGCACAACCATCAAAAACTGCTGCAAAAATTAAAAGTCATCACAATGTAGCTCTCCCAGAAAAAATGTCTCTAAAAGTAGTAGAGCCATTGAAAGAATTGTATAAAGATGAAGTTCGAAAAGTTGGACGATTACTAAAAATCCCGAGTGAATTAATTAATCGTCACCCATTTCCCGGTCCTGGTCTTTCAGTGAGAATTCTTGGAGAATTAACACAAGATCGACTTGATACTCTTAAGGAAGTTGATGCTATCTTTCTTGAAGAATTAAAGAAGAGAGGAGAGTATAATGATTATTGGCAAAGTTTCTCAGTTTTGCTACCAGTGAAATCTGTTGGAGTAATGGGAGATTCCAGAACCTATGAATGGACTGTTGTTTTAAGGTCAGTTGATTCTGTTGATGCAATGACAGCTGATTGGTCAAAAATACCCTATGAGACTTTAGCAGTTATATCTAATAGAATCATTAATGAAGTTAAGAAAGTAAATCGCGTAGTTTACGATATAACTTCTAAACCTCCTGCTACTATCGAATGGGAATAGAAAAAAAGATTTGAATATAGTACTACACTAAAATTATTTGGTGAAAAAATAAGAGCTATTTAATGTCTACTAAACAGCTCCAATATTTGTTTTTATTTTTCTTTCATTTATCCACAAAACTAACATTAAGATTATAGCTACTATATAGAGTAAACCTGGGAGGATGCTTATTATCATTATTGCATATACATCACTAATTGGAGGTATAATCCAGCTAGGCCAAGGACCAAATCTAATAATCGTATATAAGATGTATCCAATAACAGGTAATGAAACAAAAAACAATGACCCTATTGATGATCTTATAAATTGTTTTTTCCAATCCTTGAAAGTGTTTTTTTCTCCTTCCTTTCTATTTAATAAATAAACAAAGAGCCAAGGTAGGAAAATTGCAACAAAAGCTGATACAAAAAATGATATCAAAATAGGTGGTACTATTTGACTTGCACTATTAAAGCTAGTTGCACTAAAATCTGCTCCAAAAGATATCATAATAATAGTAGCTAAAGAAATAGCAATAAAAGCTCCTAGAATCTGTTGCAGTATCAGTGTTCTTTTGAAAACTTTTTGGTGACCAATATCGATGATTCCTTTTCTATTTAGGTAAAAGAAAATAAATAAGCAGATAGCAGTTAATCCCAGAAGTAGAAGTGATTTAGTTAATCTCAAAATTGAATTTAATTGTAAATAAAGGGTTCTTAAGTAAAATCTTGCATACTTTTCTGCAAATTCTCCCTTATCGTAAGCAGAACTATAATTTGCAATTCCATACTCATTTTTAGCTTCGTTTATTCTGAGTTTAATATTCTTAACTTCTTGACGATAGTTCTCCTTAGCTGAAGCTGATAAACTATTAATCAAATTGATTGATGCATTGAGTTGTTGATTCATGATTTCAGCTTTTTGTATTGCATAGATAGCTTTAGTACTTTCTGAGGTGTTTACTAGCTCAGATAGAACCTTGCCATTCATGGTTGGTGCTAATGGAATTCCTAAAATACTCAATAATGTTGGTGTGACAGCATTAATTGATGTTCTATCACTAAATGTCAATCCTCTATATCTAACACCTTTTCCTGAGAGAACTAATGTCGCATGTGTTTGATCACTTGATTCTCCACCATGACCACCTACGTTAGCATGTCCATGATCGCTAAAAAGAACAATGGTTGTATTTTCCAATTGATTCAGCGAATCATAAAGATCAAGTATTTCTCCAATATAACCATCAATTGTTTCAATCGTATCAATGTAAACATCAGAAGCAGCTCCAAATTCATGCCCTGCTGCATCAACATCCTCAAAACCTATGAATTGTACTTTGCTGAAATTTCCAGGAATGGTTGCAAATACTGCTTCCCTAACAGCTTCTCCTTCTTTTAATGAATGATATTCCGATTCAACTTTGACAACTACATCTGAATAGTTTCCGATAAAACGTATCCAAGAATTTCCGCCTGTAATTAGACTTTTATTCAAATCAGTACTATCAATCAAGCTATAAAGAGTTGGTATTTCCAATTGCTTGTTATATCCATTTGCAAAAACATTGGTTATGTTTGTTGTAGAACCAGCGGCAAATGCTGCATAGTTCACTAAACTATAACTGGGTAGTTTTGAGCGAAAGTTTGAGAAAACTGTTCCATTACCTATCAATTTATCCATATTTGGAGTATTAGCTTCAAGCATTTTGTCATACCTCATGCCATCAACAAAGAGGATAAGAATTTGATCATTTATTCTTTCTGGGTCATCTATTTGACTAACAGGTAAGACACTATCTCTTATATTCAATCGATTGTTTAAATCAAATTGTGCTCCTAATGATTTAAAGCCAACTGTGAATTGTATCGTTAATATTAAAACAAACCATATCAAAAGGAAATTTACATTACGTTTTTGCAAATTTAATCAACTCATTATATAGCTAGTAGTCAATGCCTTTTATAGATTGAAATTGTTTTATAATTTGTTTCTTTAAATTGTAATTAAAGATTTTCTAATTTGATTTTAATGTAATTAACAGACAGAAATTTGTTAAAGACTGACAATTGCAATATTCTCAATTATCTATTAAATCAATTCTTTCAGATTCAACGAGTTTTATTTTTTTCTTTTCACTGGACACAGATTTGTAACCCTTAATCTTTTTAAAATAAAAAATAATTGCTATAGTAACTGGAGAGATTAACAACAGAATTATTGCAAGAGCAAAAACAATTCCACTAGTTACACCTGGACTTATGAATAAATAAATCGATGCAGCTAAAATGCCAGCTGAAATTATGAGAATTCCTAAAACAAATAAAACTAGATAATATGGTTTGAATTGCAATCCAGAATAATTCTCCTCTTTACCTTCTTCTTTCATAGCTCTTCCTCAAGATTACTTTTCAAATGTTCTTCTTCATAATATGGTTCCACATGAGTTTGAATGTATTTTATTGGTAGTTTTTCTTTTATTGCATCTTCTACTTGACAAGCAATTTTATGTCCTTCTTCAATTGTTAAGTTAGGTTCAAGAAAGATAACAATATCTGCTAGGAAAATATTTGAACCAACCTTTCGAGCTCTAATATTACCAGTTTTCTTTACACCTTTTTGATTATTTATGATTTCAGTAACTTTTCTATAAATGACTCACTCGGACTTTGATCTAGCAATACTCCTGCTGATTCCTTTGAAATAATTACTGCTGTAATGATTATTATGATGCTTATTCCTAACGCAATGATTGGATCCACCCAAAATAAATCAAATGACCCAATTGATTTATCTCCAATGGTAACTGAAATAAGTACCGCTATTGATGTTAGAACATCTGTTCTGAAATTTTTACCATTTGCAATTAATGATGGTGATTCAATTTGTTTACCAATTGAAACATTTAACCAAACAAGAAGTCCTTTTAGAAGAATACTAGTTGATGCTATTGCAACATTAGCAATAGAGAATTCTGATACTGTTCTTTCTATTATCTTATTGATTGCTTGATAACCAATTATTCCTGAAGAAGCAACTAGGACAATAGCTATTCCTAATGAAAAGAAATTTTCAAATTTTTCATGGCCAAAATGGTGATCGCTATCAGGTGGTCTATTAGCGATTTGTATGGCTACATACCCAAGTATTGTAGTTGCAATATCAAGAGCCGAATCTAAACCATCAGCCAATAATGACAAACTACCAGATTTGATACTAAATCCTATTTTTAATCCTGCAAGAACTAAATTGCAAACTAAACTAATGATCGTAACTATTCGTGCTTTTCTTAATTTTTCATCAATATCTGTAATAGCTTGCTTATCAATTTCAGCAATAATTTCATTCATTAATGGTCCTTCCATTAAAGAAAAAAGAAAAAGTTATTGGTTATTTCACATTTTCAAGTTCATATTTCTTTGTACCTAAACCAATTTCCTTTCCGTATCTCAGAATGTATAGGCTGTTCTTGTTATGTGTCTTAAATGGATCTACTCCATTATTCCTCTCCATTATTAGATCCATTGATGCTTTCTCTATCGCTATTGGATCTTTTGAGAACAAAATGCCAATATCATCCATGAATGGTTCTTGTTTTGAACCTACACAATCACATTTCATTGTAATATCTGTTAAGAAATTGATATACCACCAATTTTTATTTTGTACACAAGCTAAAGTATACTCAGCTATTTTCTCCAAAAATTCATTTGCTGGTCTTGCTCCCCACGGGATTTTAATAACCCCTTCTGGACAAACTGCTATGCATTGTGCACAGCCTATGCATATTTCTTGATTTATGACCGCAACATTATCTACTGTTATTGCATCAGCTGGGCATTGCTCTGCACATGAACCGCATGCTATACAGTTAGCTTCATCAATCTTTGGTGATACACCTGCATGCATATCTAATTTGCCACCTCGAGAGCCAAGTCCCATACCAACATTCTTTAGCGCTCCACCAAAACCTGCAACAATATGACCTTTAAAATGAGCAATAGAAATTAGATTATCGTATTTCTTTAGACCACGACCAATTTTTGCTTTCTTTGTGTTTTTAGTTTCTATTTCTATTTCAATATAATCTTCGCCCATTTCACCATCTAAAATATCAATTTCTATAAAATCAAAACCATGATCTGCAGCTTGTTTCAGATGGCTATCCTTTCGTAAACGATTACCTCGATAGAGAACATTACATTCAACGAACACCGGTTTTTTGAAATATTTTGTTACATCGCGTAGATGATTTGGATTTACATGTGTATCGTTGTCCCCCTCACCAAAATGGACTTTTATTCCCATTGCTTCCTCTATGTCAACCTCATCAGCAATCATTTTAAAGAATTTATTTACACCTGCTTTTAAATTCGATAAATTATCGTAGAAATAAACCTTCGACGCATCCATTTGCAGTCATCTCTCTTACTATTTTTTCTCATTTACTAGTTAAAAAGACTGTGATTACCACAAAATACGTTATTTTTTTCCTTTCCCAAACATCTTGTCTATTTATTTAGTTGTTCATTTGAATGTTCTTAATGAACTCTTCTTTGCTTTTATAGTTAAATCGTTTTGCCATTCTTCTTAGTGCCAAATTGATTTCAAGTCGAACTAATTCTTTGCTAACTTTCATAGTCTTAAGCATAGTTTTTGCTGATATTTCATTCCCAATCTCCCCAAGTGTTTTTGCTGCAGCACTGAGAACAGTTTCATCCTTTTCTGTTTGCAATATTTTAGTTAATTCAGATGTTAATTCTTTGATTAATTTTTTGGAATTTCCATCGTTAATCATAGCAAGAGCAGATGCTGATGCCCAACTCACACGATATGCTGAATCTGAATAAAATGCTTCAATGAGAGAATTTTTTGCTTTCTTACCACCTATGGATCCTAATGCAATTGCAGATTCCATTCGCACTTCCAAATCAGGATCCTTCGCTAACGCTATAATTAATGGTTTTACAGCTTTTTTATTACCTATTTTCCCTAAAGAAATTGCTGACCATTCTCTTACACTTGTTTCTGGATCATTTTTCAACAACTTGACAAGTGGTAGTAGTGCTAATCTGCTGGGTAACTCTCCGAAAATTTCTACCACTTTCATTCTAGTAACCCATGAGGGATTTTTCAATGATCTTAAAAGTAGTAATGTTGTTTGCTTTCCACCAATTTTTGTTATAGCATCTGCTGCGTGACTCTTAATCTCAATATCCTCTTCATGATTCAAGCTTCTAATGAGAATTCTAATAGCATCCTCATCACCCAAACTCCCAAGTTGGGAAATTAGCTTAACTTTTGTTTCTTTATCAGTAGCGTCAGCTAGTTGTTTAATTAATAGTTTTACTTCAGCCATTTGACTATCCCAGCTGTTAACAACATATTAGGGGTTTACCTATATTTTCTTTTTGCAATTAACTAAATTTTTGGTATATAATCATGATTTTTACCTCTTTTAAAAAAACTTTTAAAGAAAATAAAGTATGCTAATACCTCTTTATCAATAAATTATAACTAAATTGAAATCAAATTGGGGATTTGCATACCATGACAAAAGAACTAGTTGCCATTGCTCTTGGTGGAAATATGATCCTACAGAAGGGTCAACCAAAGACATATGAGCAACAGATGAAAAATCTACGTTTAGCAATAGAAGTAATCGTAGATATAATCAAACAAGGTTATGGTATCATACTTACACATGGTAATGGCCCTCAAGTTGGTAATATACTAGTTCAGCAAAAAGCAGGAGTTACTAGAGGTATTCCTGAACAACCGCTAAACATTTGCGGAGCGATGTCACAAGGTCAAATAGGATTTATGATTCAAACTGCACTTGAAGAACGGCTTTTTGATCAAGGAATTGTCGATAAATGTGTTGTGGCTATTATTACACGTGCTATCGTTGATCATAACGATTCTGCTTTCAAAGAACCAACAAAACCCATAGGTCCCTTCTACACAGAGGAAGAAGCAATTGAATTGCATAGAAAAACAAAGGACTCATATATCAATGATGCTGGCAGAGGTTTTCGTAAAGTAATTCCATCACCAATTCCATTACAAATTTTAGAAGGTAATACGATTTTACGTTGTGTAAAAGAAGGAGATATTGTCATTGCTGTTGGCGGTGGAGGTATTCCAGTTGCTCGAGAGAATGGTAATTTTATTGACATAGAAGCAGTAATTGACAAAGATAGGGCAACTGATGTTTTAGCAACACAAATTGATGCTGATATTCTTATGCTTCTTACAGATGTTTCAAATGCATACCTAAATTATGGTAAAGAAAATCAAAAGAAAATAGGTAAAATTTCGATTAAAAAAATGAAAGAAATTTTCGATGAAGGTCATTTTGCAAAGGGAAGCATGAGACCCAAAGTCGAATCAGCCATCAGTTTCATTGAGCATGGTGGACGATTATCTATAATAACTTCCTCAAAAGATGCTTTAGCTGCATTAAAAGATAAAGCTGGAACTAGAATAGTAAAATAGTTCTAGTTTTCTTTAATTATTTCTAAGAATTGATTACAAATGAACATATAATCCTCAAATTGTACACCTGCAACTGTTATAATTCGTTCAACATTTTTTAAGTGTGAAGCAATTTCATCAGTGATATTGGTCTTATTGTAAAGATTTTTCATTGTCAATTCGTAAGATATCTCCTTTAATCCTGCAGCAATTCTATATGATTGTTCAACGAAATCTAATCTCAATTCATCTGTTTCTGCATCAGCTATTTTCGATACAACTAATCCCCATTCATCAAATTTCTGGAGCCATTCAAATATTTGAGAAGTAATTTCTTCATCGAACAATTTATCTTCTATCTTCCAATCTATCCAATTAAAAGCAGTTATTTGATGTTTAAATATAACTTCTTTTGATTTATTCTTATTACAAGTTAATTTGCTATCAGACTTACTTGCTAAACTCATATCCAATTTGATTATTGTTGAGTAGATTTCATTTGCTTTGTTTAAAAGATAACTCCAACCAAGCATCATTTTTTCCTTAAAATCTAATGTTGATTGAAATGCTGGACTAGAAGCGACTAGTACTTTGTAAAGACAAGTTGAACAGAAGTCGATGTCATTAGTTTGTACCTCGCTTTGCTGATCTAGATTTAGGAGAAATACTGCATCCCTTATATCATTCCATTTTATTTCTCTTTTATCCATACTCAAATACATTTTACGACTGATGCAAAATAATCTATCATCATCTTGAATGTCAAGCACAAATAAGCATGTTGTAATTCCTTCAGTATCTGAAGCAACAGGAGGTATTTGTTCACTCCATTCAATATTTATAAGCGGATCCATAACTACATCTTCAACTTTGTCGTTATTGACACAAAGATAACTATCACCAAGATCTCGCAAAAATGGGCAAGCCTTAACATACTTTATCTTTTTCACTAGCGAATTCACCTATAATGATAGTTTCGAGTTTTACAATTGACTTATGTTTCATCTCTAGGAAGAATTCTGTCAATTGGGTACATTAATAATAATTATGATTTTTATTGAAAAGATTTTTGATGAGGGCAAGCATATT
>JAUVZH010000331.1 GCA_030602675.1 Candidatus Heimdallarchaeota archaeon
TTCAAAACTGTTGCTGCTGTTTCTGCAGCCCTGTTTTGTGATAAATGACATTTTCCGTTAATTTCTAAAGCATCAAATGTGTGATTATAAACATCATCACCTAAACTTGGAGATGAGATTCTAAAAGGATGAGCACAAACAGATAACCCATCTTGATCTTTTATCCAATCTAAGGTTTCTTCAACTGACCTTCTATAAGGTGGTTTTTCCTGAACACCATAAGCAATAATGTGTCCTTTTTTGGTTGTTATTTCAACAGCAGAAAAAACTTTCACGTCATATTTTTTGGCAATTTCCTTTGCTTTTGGAATTGCTTCTAAGGTATCATGATCAGTAATTGCAATACCATCTAACCCAATACTCTTCAAATTTTTAAGCAGTATATCGACTTTTAATTTGGAATCAAAGCTAGCGTTTGAATGAACATGCATATCTACTTGCATTTCTCATTGAAACTCCTTCATTTCTGGGTAAATGGTATCATCTACAATTAATATTCGACAAAATAACTTAATAATTACTTTCCTAGAGGCAAATATGTTTAGTATTAAAACTAAAATTCCAAATTTTAAGGATTACAAGTTTAATAGGGAAATTTTTATAAAGAAATCACTAGAATGAAAACCAGAGGAATTTAAATGAGGAATAGTGTTCTTCTTATCCGGTAGAGAATCTTCTTCTGATTATAACTACTGTGTGGAAGGCATTTCAACTCAAATGATTTCTACTTTTGGTAAGCAATGGACTTGCGTAATGTATTATGAGATTGTTAGTCATTTCTTTGGATATGATAACAATTTTAAATGTAATTATTGCAATTGTCGCATTGATTGCTCACAAAGAAATTCTCGTGATGAATGTCATATCGAGTGTATTATCTTTAGGAGGTCCATAGGACAATGAGTATTTATGATGCAAAGAAAGTGGAGCCCAAATGGCAAAAAAAATGGGCTGATGCAAAGATTTTCGAAGCGAACGTAGATCATGATAAGAAGAAATTCATGATAACGTTTCCAATTGTATATCTGAATGGAAGCGTTCATGTTGGACATGGCTTTACATCTATGAAATGTGATTCTTATGCACGATTCAAACGTATGCTTGGATATAATGTAATTTATCCTCAAGGTTGGCATGCTACTGGTCAACCTGTTCAAGGTGTTGCAGAGCGTGTGAAAAAAGGTGACAAAATCCAAATCAGAGTTTTAAAGCAAAGTGGCGTTCCTGATGCGGAAATTGAAAAATTCACAGATCCATTACATATCTCTTCTTATTACAAAGCTTTGAACAAGAAGCACTTGAGTCAATTTGGTCTAAGTATTGATTGGCGTCGAGAATTCGTTACTACAACACTGTGCCCTCCATTTAGTCGGTTTATTGAATGGCAGTATGAAACATTGAAGAAGTTGGGTTATGTTAAGAAAGGAACCCATCCCGTTGTTTGGTGTGGAAACTGTCAAAGTCCAACTGGTGATCATGATCGATTAGAAGGTGAAGGTAACTCCCCAGTAGAATTCGT
Source organism: Candidatus Heimdallarchaeota archaeon (assembly GCA_030602675.1). Taxonomy (GTDB): domain Archaea; phylum Asgardarchaeota; class Heimdallarchaeia; order JABLTI01; family JABLTI01; genus JABLTI01. Next base: position 1,520 of record JAUVZH010000331.1, read on the forward strand.
CATACTAAAATTCACATTTGAAGACGGATACTTAGTTCCAGCAACTTTGAGACCCGAAACCATCTTTGGTGTAACCAACATGTGGATTCATCCAGATGGAGCTTATGTTGAAGCCATGGTTGATGGTGAAAAGTGGTTCATTTCTGAACCTACTGTTATCAAATTGCAAGATCAATTACGTGATGTCAAAGTTATTCGTAAATTCAAGGGAATAGAAATCATTGGAAAGAAATGTCATACACCAATCAGAGAAGAAGATGTGAAGATATTACCAGCCACATTCGTAGCTGTGGACCATACAACAGGTGTGGTTATGAGTGTTCCCAGTCATGCACCATTTGATTATGCTGCATTAAGAGACTTACGGAACAATCCCAAAAAATTAGCTCAATACGGTTTACCAGAGGATTTTGCTAGTGATATAAGTTTGATATCTATGATTAAAACCCCTGGCTTAGGTGAACATCCAGCTAAAGACATCATTGAAAAAATGGGTATTGAAAATCAAGAAGACGAAGCTACTGAAGATGCTACACAAGCGATTTACAAAGACGAGTACCACAAAGGTGTTATGCGTGATAACTGCGGTAAATATGCTGGGATTGCTGTAAATAAAATCAAAGATGTCTTAATCAATGATTTAATTGCAGATGGCATATCATCTACCATTTGGGAAACTACTGGTCCAGTAATTTGTCGTTGTACAACTAAAAATCACATCAAGATTTTGAAGGACCAATGGTTCATTACCTATGGGGATGAAAAGTGGAAGAAAAAGACTAGAAATCAGTTAAAGAAAATGACCGTTTATCCACCTGATGCTCGTTTATCTTTCGAGTATACTATTGATTGGTTAAAAGACAAAGCCTGCGCTAGAAAAAGTGGTTTAGGTACACCATTACCTTGGGATACTGAATGGATCGTTGAAACATTATCTGATAGCACTATATACATGGCTTACTATACGATTTCCAGAATAATTAATGAAATAGATATCAAACCAGAACAACTACCTAATGAGGTGTTTGATTATATCTTTCGAGATAAGGTTTCATTAGATGATGCTTCAAAGAAATCTGGTCTAGATAAATCAATTATCAAAGAGATGAAGGAAGAATTCGAATACTTCTATCCTTCTGATTTCCGTGGCAGTGCCAAAGAATTGATATTCAATCACTTCACGTTTTACATCTTTCAGCACATTGCACTCTTCAAACCAAATCATTATCCAATAGAAGTAGAAGCAAATGGAATGATTCAAATTGAAGGATCAAAGATGAGTAAAAGTGCAGGTAATTCTGTAACTTTGAAAGAAGTTATGGACAAATTCGGTGTAGATGCAACACGATTCGGGTTAGCCTATGCTGGTGAAGGTTATGATGACGCAAATTTCAGATATCCTGATGCCGAAGCAGCTGGTAAGAGAATCAAAGTATTGTATCGTGATTTAATTGCTACTAAATTTACTGATAAAATACAACGCATAGATAAATGGATTATCAGTCGATTACAAACAAAAATCGAAGAAACATCTGAACATTACATACATCAACGATCTAGAAGCGCAATTAGTGCAGGATTCTTTGACATTCTCAATGATTTGAAATGGTATGAAGTAAGATCTGGGAAAGTAAAAGGTCCAGGATACAAAGAAGCCTTATTTACATTAGTAGATTTGATGACTCCAATTATTCCATTTTTTGCTGAAGAAATAAATAAGGTTGTTAGAAAAGACAAGAATTTTGCTGCACTACGACCATTTCCAAAAGCGAATAAAAAGAAAATTGCTAAGAAATTAGAAGAAGAGGAACATTTAATCAAAAATGTACGAAATGACATAACCGGTATAATTAATGCAATTAAAAAACAAGAAAAGAAAGCGTTACATACTATTGAAATCTTCATAGCATCCGATTGGATGTACAAAGTACTAGATATTCGACGAACAAAACCTGATAATCTAATTAAAACAATAATGGCTGAAGAGTCAATAAAGAAAGCAGGAAATGCTGCTGTAAAGTATGCACAAAAACTAACAAAAAATCCTGGAATTGATACAAAGCTAAAAGCAAAATCTGAATTAGCTGCATTACAAGATGGTATAGATTATTTCAAACGTGAATTCAAAGCTAAGGAAGTAACAATAGAATTAGCTTCTAAATCTAAACATCCTAAAGCAAAAATTGCTGAACCAGGCAGACCTGGCATTTCATTAACTTTTAACTAAAGAAAATAGCTGTATAATGTTCAGCTATTCTTCTCTTCTTTCTCTTAGAATATCAAAAAAATCTGGTATCGTTACATTCATTATACAATCTGATTTCGGAATATATGGTTTAATATCAATTATTGGTGTATTGTCAAATGCATCTGTTCTATCAATATAAATTCTATTTTTATTTATGGACAAAATTTTCACAGTCGTTAAACCAATAGGATTTGGACGTACAGG
>JAUVZH010000076.1 GCA_030602675.1 Candidatus Heimdallarchaeota archaeon
TGGCAAGAATAGTAAGATAACCACGAATAAAACTAGAACAAATATTGACAATATTCGATATTGAACCCAAAGAAATTTTTTGGATCCATCTTCTATGTATCCGGAAATTTCGACCATTTTTTCGTTCCCAGGATCTTCTCTAAATACTAGTATACTGAAAATTATTGCTACTATTATTGAAAGTACACCAGTTACTAGAGCTATAATCAGAGTTAATGGTACAACAACAGCCATTATTCTTCAACTCGTTTTTTGATATCCTTTTCTGTATTGCAATCATGTTTATTAAAATTTGTCTAATTAAAGTTGAAATAGCTAAGGTTTGATAAGCAGCTTTTATTATCGCAACTACTTTTTTATTTAGAAATGATTATTTTTATTATACCTATTTGGAGGGTTAATTTATTGGAAAAAAAGATTTTATGTACAATAATGATTCTAATGATTTTTTCACCGATTATGGTTAAAGCAGATTACCAAGTTTCTTCAGGTGCGACATATACATATGACATAATAACTTCAAGTATTGATATTACAGTTGATTCAAATAGTGCTTCTGGTGATAAGTACATTTTAGCTGAGCATTCTTTTTCATCAGGAACACAAGTTGAAATAAATAATGTTGATGCTTCAAGTTATGTAAACTGGACTATCTCATCAGGAATATATTCAGAATATTATCTATCTGGTATTTTAGGTGATGTGATTGGTTTGGCAATGCTGATGATTCGACCTACATTAATAATTCAAAGTTATAGTAGTTTAGCTTGGAATATTGTAGAGGATGCTGTAGAACAAGGTACTGGTTTGCTTATTCTACCTTTCTGGGATACTGACTATCTTGAAGGTTTTGAAGAACTTGCTGAAGAAACAGCTATTAGTGAATTACAAACAGCGACAGGATTCCAAGATTCAATAATAGAAGGAAATTATGCTGAAAGCGGAGGAAACATGATTTTTGATTGGTACATTGGTGGTGCTATGGTTTACACATCAAATACTTTCATTTTCGACTATGATATTGATCATCAATTCAAAATTGTCTATAATCTAGCATCTGGTGTTATGCAAGGATTAAAAATGAAATCATCTGCTGATGGTACATATTCTGGAAAAGATATATCCCTTGAATATGAGTTTCAAATTGAAATTGAAAATTACAATATAGGAGATTTCGCATTAGGTCCAGGAGCAGGCTTGCCAGGTTTTGAATGGTTTATCGCTTTCATTGCATTAGGATTTTTAGCTATTCCTATTCTTGTGCGCAAAATACGAAAATAGAACATTTAATAAGAAAATAGCTTAATTCAAGTTATTTTTCTTTTTTTTTTCTTTGTTTTTAGAAAAATTTTTCAACTTTAAAGCTAAATAACTTTAGGAGTAATATAAATCTGTAAAGAGAGAGTTTAAATGACAAAAGAGCTGAATATAAATTTCGATAACCTTAGCCATTTGCTGGAAAATATTCCGGTAGGAATTTTTGAATTAGAATATTCATATTCATCCAAAATGGGGAAATTTAATTATCTAAATAATGTAGCTAAAAGACTAATTAGTATGATTATGCCTAAAGAGGAACTAGATTCTGAATTTAATGTATTAAGATTACTAATGAATCCTGAACTAACTGTAGATCACATCAATATTCTGGAACGAATTACTAAACATGGTTCTTTAATTGCTAATGACCAGCAATTTCTTCTAAAAAAGAAAGATGGCAATCCAATGCTTGTGAGTACAAGTATTAAAGCAGATGTAGATGGTGACTCGATTTTTGTAAGAGGTATTTTTCAAGAATCTTTGAAAGTGGTAGATAGTGAATCAACTCAAAGTTCTGAATATAAGACCATTGAAAAAGAAGTTGAGACTTTTCGAGAATTCTTTGATACATTTGATGCGCTTATTATGATTGTAAATGAAGAAGGAAGGATTTTATTTGTTTCGCCAAATGTAGATGATAGATATCTGTACAAGCCAAAAGCTGAAACTATTGGTAGAAAATTTAATGAAATTTTTCCTAAGGGGCAAGCAAAATTCTTTTTAGCCCATTGTATTGAAGCTATTGAAAAGAATACTATCATAACCATGGAATATCATTTACCAATTGAGAATATGGTTCGTTGGTTCCAGTCTCAAGCAATTCCTGTACAAGTGACAAATGGTGAAACAAAGAAAGTTGTAACTATCATTAGAGACATAACCAATCTTAAAACAAAACCAATTTGAAGTAAAAACAGTTCCAGTTTGCATTTTGTTCTTTCTTCACATTAAGCATAAAACTATTATTTCTAATTGAAACAAAATATAGCATTCAATTTCTGTGGTTAAGCAAATGGATATACCAAACTTTTGGCCTAATGAGTTACTCGTGCATTTTTGGCGTTTAGAAGACAATTTCAGAGAAGCAATTATTACACATGTTCAAAAGATTTCCAAAAGTGGAGTTGATAAGCTTAAGAACTTTCTAGATGGAATATTCGAACTTTACGAAAGAAAAGGAATAATTACCAGAAATTCCGAGTTTTTATTTTTAGCTGCTAATGCTTATCAGATTCAAGGAAAATATAACAAAGTTTTCGAGATAGTGTCGTTGGATGATTTGCATCCAGGTTTATTTAATGCAGAAGCTTATACCCTAATTTCACAAAGAAAATTTGATGATGTACAAAAAGTAATAGAGAAAGCAAATGAGCTATCTAAGCATATAGATCCATATAACTTCTTATTAGCTAATGCAAATCGATTATTACTTTATTATTACTCACAAGATTTTGATAAGATTCCAAAAGAAATAGAGAATTTTACTCACTTATATGGAGAATTATGTGATAAATACTCTACAGATGACAATCTACTAATGGCAATTACTGAAGCATATGTATTAGGAAAGTCCATATTGATCAATTTGAGAAGAAGAGAAGGTAATTTGGAAGAGGGTGCGACTATTGGTAATGAGTTAATCTATCTTATTAGGAAAAATCAAAACAGGTATTTGTTGAATAGATTATTGAATAATACTGCTCTTTGTCTGATTGAAAGTGGGAATTTGAAAGATGGTCTTGGGTATCTTGAAGAACACTTCAAATTTTCTCAAATATTAGCAAATGAGGTACAGCTAGCAATTAGTGCCAATAATATTGGTTTTATCTACAGAAATATGGGTGATATTGAGAGTGCTATGAAATACTTCTATATTGCATTAGAGAATTCAAAGAAAGCTAATATTTCTCATTATATTGTTGCTTCTGAAACAAATATTGCTCACCTTCATCTTGATTTTGGTAATCAAAAACTTGCTTTATCTAATTCAGAAATTGCTTTAGAAAGCCTTAACAAAAGTAAAGTGCCTATTCCGCCACAAATTAAGATTGCACTAGATTTGTGTCGTGCTGATATACATGAAAATCTTGATCAATTTAATGATGCTGATAAGATATTAGATGAAGCGTTAATTGATATTAATGAAGCTAATTTAACCAATGAATCAGCCAAAGTATTTCTTAGAAAAGCCAGATTATCTGCAAGACAATCAAATTTAGGTGAAGCAAGTAAATTCTTGCAAGATGCTTTGGAAATTGCTTATGAAAACAATTTACTCGAGATAATTGTCAATGCCAAAATTCAGCTTGCAGAGATTGATTTACTTCGATATAGGATGACAACTGAGTCTATACTTATTGCAAATGCATTAAGAAAAATAGAAGATACAAGGCAATTATGTATAGAGCAAGATTACAAATTAGTTTTAATTGATGTGTTTATCTTACAAGGTTTACTTCTGTCTATGAATAACCAGCAAAAGGAAAGTAAAAAAGTATTAGATGAAGCAATCAATTTAGCCAATGAATTAAACTTACCTGAAAAGGAACAAGAAGCAAGAAATCAACTAAAGGAAATTGAAATAGAAAAGAAAAGCTTACTTGTTAGAATTTTCACTAGAATAAACCAATCTATTCGTTCTACTATTTCTTTCGAAAGTATAACTAAACCAAAAACAATTGAAGCTGAAATAAAAGCACTGTATATTATCTCAAAGAAAACTGGATTACCATTCTACCAAAAAGAATTTGGTGATCAGAAAAGAATAGATCCAAATCTACTTTCAGGATTGCTTTCTGCAATCCGCACTATGGGGCAAACAGTTCTTGAAGCAAAAGAGGGTGGATTAAAGCTAATAGACCATGGAGACGTATCTATTATGTTAGAAACTGGTACAGAGAGTTTTATTGCACTAGTTGTCTCTAGAGAAACATTTCTACTAAGAGAAAAGCTTCGTGAATTAGCTTTCAAACTACACCAAGAGGAATTCTTTAAGAAGATAGATCATAGTGTAGTTGAAATAAACGAATATCGAGATTATCAAATAACAAAAATTATTGAAGAATATTTAACATAATTTTCAGAAGGAAAAGAAAATGCAATGCTCAAAATGTACAATATTAGCTTGTCAAGAGAATGATTTGAGGAAAGCACCAAATGGATGCCCATCGGTTGATGAACAAAAAGTATTTGATGAAGCGAGGAAAGAATACGAGAAACCAGATATTAGAAAAATATCTCAAACAGCAGCTCATGTAGAAGTTACTGGATATATGAAATGGCCTAGAGTCAAGGAATTAATTGTTTTCGCAAATAAAATGGGATATAAACGATTAGGCATAGCATTTTGTATAGGTTTACAAGCAGAAGCCAAAGTATTAACTAAAATTCTTGAGAAGAATAACTTTGAAGTTGTAACAGGAATATGTACAATTGGCACCTTACAGAAAAAGGAACTTGATATACCTAATGAAGATACTTTCTCTACTGCAGAAGAAGTTGGATGTAATCCAATTGGGCAAGCTTATTTTCTGAATGCCAAAAAAACAGATCTAAATATAGTAGTGGGTTTATGTATTGGGCATGACATTAATTTCATCAAACATTCAGAAGCGCCAACGACTGTATTAATAGTTAAAGATAGAGTAACAACACACAATCCTGCAGCAGTAATTTACTCAAGATATTATAAACAAAAATACTTTGAATTAAAGGAATAAAACAAATTTCAATTGTTCTTTGATATGATTTATTGTTCAAAGAAATCTTTATTCAAACCAATGATGTTACTCATTCCATATTTTTCCTTAGTAACCAAACCTTTTACTACTAACCTACCAACTGCTCTTGATACTGTAGATTTTGATAAAGTTGTTTGTCTTACTAAATCTGCTTGTGTTAGTTCTCTTTTATCTAGAACAATTTGGAAAATAGTAAATTCTCTCTCAGTTAGTATTTCTTTCCATCTATCAAGATCAATATTTTCAATTAAATCTACTTCTGCATCTGTTTCCACTACTAATGCCAGTTCTCTACCTTTTGTTCTTTTTCGATAATAGTACATTATTCCAAAAGTTACCAAACCAACTAAAGCAGCAGATGATAAAACAATTGCAATAATAGATGTAATTGAAATAGTAGTTACATCTCCAGATATTTCAATATTTATAGGATAAGAAGCTATTGAACATTGTAAGGATATATTACAGTCACAATTTCTTGATATTGTTCTATCAATTGTCACTTTCAAATAGATGGTTTAAGCTATGCTCAATTCCAAATCAGTAATTTTTGTTATAACACAATCAGGTTTTATAATTGTGCCATCTAGTTTTTGATTTTCAGAATTAGTTATCGCAAATACCTTTTCCAATGGTTTACTATCTCTTCTTGTTCTTCCTATATCCCAGTTATGAGGAGAAATGAGCAAATCATCAATTACAACCATACTTGTATAGTTTACATTGGCATAGAAACCATAGCGATTTACCTCAAGCCAAGATAGAACTAGTTTATCACTTACTGTCGAAATGGAATGTGGTGAGGGGAAACAATTCATCAATGAAATACCTTTGTCACAGATAATTATCACGTTTTGATTCCCTATGCGTCTTAGCCAATCAACTCCTAATTGATATTTGTAGTATGTTAGAAAATCCCCAGTATCTTGAATGTAAGTAATCTTAACATTCCTTGTAAAACCAACTGGAATATCAGATGAAAGCGTGAATTGAACTCTAGTGCTATTGCCATCTATAATTTCACTGTGTTCTAAGTCTATGCTTCCTGATTCAACTACTTGAACACTTCGGATTTCTCCAAAGATGGAAACTTCTTCTATTGTGGTATAGATACTAGTCTTTGTTTTGATTTGACTAGAGTCAGCTCCCAAGAAATTAATATCTAATTGTACTTGTGCTGTTCTTAAATGCTAATAACAAGTAACTTTTACTGACACAATATCATTTAACGTATTAGTTGTAATTAGTTGACCTTCAAAAGATGAAATTTGTTTCTCTGTAACATCGTTGTTAGTTGAAAAGGAATCTGTGACATAAATTACTAATACAGAATGAGCTGAGATTAAACTAACAGTGAAGAGTATAAATAGTATTAATTTTATGAAACTGTCTTTCACTTCTAATCCCACTCATTATATTTATTCTATCAATCATTTATATTAGGAGTTCCTTTAAGACTGATTATTTCTTTTAAAGAAAATATACTAGAAGAGTGGATTAGAAATTCATCAGTTTAGAAATTCAGAAATATCTCAAACAAGATAGAATTTCTTGTACTGTTAATGCAATTGTTAGTACTTCTTCACCTGTCAAATTAGGAGTTTGGTCTATTATTAATGTAGTAGTAGAAAATTTCTCCAGTAGCGTCAATAATGTCTACAGTAGCATATTCTTCATAATTGAAATCATTTTCAAAGAAAACATTCCAATAGCCATAGTAATTATCAAACCAAACATAAGTTGAGTATGAAGTTAAACTAGCTAAGAACGCACTGACCTCTGGTTGCGATTCTGCTATAGTTATAACTTCTTGTTCAGTTAAGGTTGGAATTAAATTCTGTAAGATCTCGATGACTTCACCAGTTATATCATCTACAGTTACTGAAAGCCAGTTATCATATGGTTCATCAAGAGTCCAATAGTCAACTATCCATATACCTCCAGTTACATTGATCCAAGATACTTCTGCTAGATTTATTATTGCAATTCCCGGATTACTTTGAATTGTGTCTTCTCCAAGCCAAATAGTTTCATAGAAGTTAATGTATCTATCATATTCTGGGTTGTTGGTAATCCATGTTTGTACAATTTCCAAAGATTCAACAATTTCGATAATTTCCTCTGCTGTGTGGATGGCATTTTCAAGAGGATCATAAATCTCATAGTATACAACAGAACCGTTGTTGTTAGATATGATTACAAAAGGATATGTTAGTGCCATATCTGACCAATAATCAACATACCAAAGTTCATAACCGTCATACCAAGCTGTAATTGATATATCTCCTCCTTGGTTTTCAATCCAATAAGCAATATCGGGTATTGCATTAGCAATAGCTATTATCTCCTGATCAGTATAATTTGGATCTGAAGGATTATATACCTCATAATAGAGAACTTCGCCTGTTAATGCATCAATTTCTACATAAGCGTAATTCATCCAACAATAGATATCTTCTGTATAATTGAAGTTAGTATCAAAAAACTCCACTATCCACGTTTCTTCATATAGATTTGCTGAAACAGAATTAATGTCATTCTCTTCAATAAAGGCAGCAACTTCAGGTATAGCGCTTGCAATATCAATAGCTTCTTGATAGGTAATATAGTTATCACTTTTACGATTTCTAGTTAGTAGTGTTCCTGTTACGATAGTACCTGCTATTATTGATCCAAGAATAACTAAGATTGCTATAGTTGTTGATGCTTTATTAGTTAATTTTATTTTTTTCATTTTTTTCGCGCCTTTTTTGGATACCTTTCTTCTGTTTCAAGTATTTTATAGGATGAAACAACCTAAAAAGCTAAACATTAGATTTGTTCACTTTTTTTGAACCATAGAAAAAAACATTGATTTGGTTAATTTTACACAAAAATTATCAATATGATTAATTCAACATATGTTTTAAGTGGTAATCATGGTGAAAATTGAAAAAGAACCCAGAGCTGCAGTTTATCCTGCACCAGCAGCATTAGTATCTGCATATGATGATAAAGGAAAACCAAATGCTATGACAGCTGCTTGGATAGCTAACATTTGTGCTGATCCAGTGACAGTTGTTGTGGGCATTAGAGATATAAGATATACTTATGAATTAATAGAAAAGGCACAATGTTTTGGTGTGAATATCCCCAATGTTGCTAATGCTAAAGAAGCAGATTATTTTGGGGTAGTCTCTGGTCGAGATACTGATAAATTCAAAGATACTGGTTTAACTGTTTTCAAAGGAAAAGAAGTAGATGTTCCTCTAATTCAAGAGTGTCCAATTAATGTTGAATGTAAAGTTACACACATTTACAAAGTAGGTACTCATTATGCTATATTTGGTGAGGTACTAAAAGTATACTATGATGAATCAATGATTGATGAAAAAGGCAGTCCAGACTTACTCTTATCAGATGCTTTAGTATATGGTACTGGACATTACTATAGTTTAAAAGAAAGAGTCGCTGGTTATGGATTTTCAAAGAAAAAGGAAGATTGAGCTAAGTTGCACTTATTCTATCTTCTTTGCTAATTCACCTCCTACAGTAAATCCATGACTAAGTGCACTTGGGACACCACTACCTTTAACATTTGCACCTACTAGAAACATATTGGTTATTGGTGTCTCAGATTCAGGCATTTTTTGGAATTTATGCGAACCAAACCAAGCACCTTCTGTAACTTGTAAGTATCTTTCGAATGTCAAAGGAGTAGCCAATTCCTTTACAGCAATTTTCTCTCTTAATCTTGGAATAACTTTCTCAATGATATCAATTGCTTCATCAGTAATCTGATCTTTGTATTTCTTGTAATTAGCACCTCTATTTTTCTCAGGTCCTGCTTGCCAATAATTATTCCACTCATAGGGTGCAAACATGAAAGCTACTAGAGAATAATTTTCACCATTCTTTAAATCAGGATCAATATTAGCAGGAATTCTAACTACAAGTTTTGACAGATCTAATTGACCCTTGCTTATTTTTTCTAGAATTGTGTAATCTTTTCCTATTTGAAAATGAGAAGGATAATTAGAAAGATCCATTTCTACTCCTAAATGCAACATGAATCCTGATGGTGTTAATTTTAGATTTTTAATAAAATCAACATATTCTTTTGGAAAATACTTC
>JAUVZH010000225.1 GCA_030602675.1 Candidatus Heimdallarchaeota archaeon
TTCTAGCTCTTGGAATAGCTAAAAGATTGTAGGTGTTTGAATTAAAATCATCAGTGATAGTGTAAGCATCAGTTTGGTCAGTTTCGTTTTTGATATAAGGAGTTCCCTTGTCAAGGAATAATTGTAACTCCCAGGAGCTGACATCATCTTGTACTTCAACAGCAGGATCAATGCTAACATCATCAATATCAGAAGAAGTGATTGATAACTCAGATTTAATAGTCATACGCAAACCGGTCTTTGTAATCTGAATATTGGTTAAATGCTCAGTATCAAAGAAGGATTGCCTTGACATTTTCGAAAGTAAAACAGAGTTATCGATATCAATATCGACATCGGCTGTCGATAAAACAGTCACGTCAGGAAAAAGTTCTACTTCAGTAGTTGTTTCCGCATGACTATTCGAAATACTAGCACTACTAACAAAGATCAAACTTGCAAGAATGATCAAAGTTAGAATTTTGTTCTTTATATTTAACTTCATTTTTGAGTAAACCTCCCAGGGATCCCCTCTGACCTTGGAACAGGCATTTTTGTTCGAATGGTCCCTGAGGGAAGACGTTCGAACTATGATTTTGAGTATTGGATTAACGAGGATCCCAGGAATTCAATTATATACTATAAAATAAGGAATATAAATGTATTACGAATGTGTGACAAAATAGGTTATTATCAACATAATATATAGAGATGATTAGTTCAAGAAAATAGATTCTCAAGTGCTGAGACACCAATTGTGACCACACATGTTGTACACTCAACTTGAGACTTCAAATTGTGAATTTTCTTTTTATAGTAAATGAACCAATTTTTCCATAACACATTTATGAGGATTCTAATATGCCTAATGATATAGATTTTGAGAAATTTAGGAAATATGCAAATGAGCAAATTGATTTATTTAAAAATGCAGGAATGGCAGTATCTTTTGTTTCCGGTAATGATGTTTTATTTGAGGAAGGATTTGGATATCGTAATGTTCCAGAAAAATTACCATTTACAACTAAAACTCTTTTTCCGCTTGGTTCACATACAAAATCCTTCACTGCAACAGCTATTGCAATGCTTGTTGATAGAGATTTACTAGATTGGGATACACCAATAAGAAACTATATTCCGAAATTTAGATTAGAAAGCCCATATGCAAGTGAGAAAGTAACAATTCGAGATGTTTTATCACATACAACTGGTTTACCACATCACCAATTTACCTTTATGAATACTGAATGGAATTATAAAGAAATCTTCAAAAGATTACCACATCTCAAACCAGTATTTGAATTCCGTACAAAACATAAGTATTCTAATTTGAATTATTTCATAGCAACAAAAATCATTGAAGAACTTACAGGAAAGAATTATTTTTCATTTATAAAGGACAAATTCCTCAAACCATTGGATATGAAAAATACCAATTTTTCAGTTGAAATTTCTTTTAAAACAGATGATTATACAAAAGGATATAGAAAAACTGATGATGGATTTGCTGAAGAATATTATCCAGATCTTCAATATATTTCTGCAGGGGTGGGTAATATCAATTCTTGTTTAACGGACATGAATAAATGGTTTCAATTTCACTTAAATAAAGGAATGGTTAATGGAAAGCAGCTCATTACTGAGAAAACTCTAAGTAACTTGTATATAACACAAAGAATGGACAATAATCCGCTTGCTGCAATTGTCCCTGGTAAGAATTACATTCAGAATTATGGTTTTGCTTTAGGTTGGTGGACAGTTAATTATAGAGGAATAAAAATCTATCAACATTATGGAACAGGTCCAGGAATAATGTTTAATGGAGGATTTATGCCTAATGATGATTTAGGTTTTATTCTTTTTTCAAACACTTCAGGAAGTGATTTACCTTTTGTTTTTAATCTCGACATAGCTGACCAAGTTCTTGGATTAGATTTAGTTAATTGGGGCTCAAAACTAATGAAGTTTGAAGAAATGATAGCAAAAATGACAGCTAAAAGAAAAGAAGCTTCTGTTGATCCTCAAAAGAAGAATACAAAACCATCTCACTCAATAGAAGAATTTGTTGGAATTTATCACCATCCGGGTTATGGAAAGCTTGAATTTATTGTAGAGGAAAATCAACTTATAGGAAAATTTGGAAAAGATTCGAAATTAGAAACAAATCATTATCATTATGATACTTATACAATAACTATCACACATCTTGGCGGTTTTGGTGTTACAAAATTCGTTACTTTTAGAGATAATTTCAAAGGTGAAATATCACATTTGGAAATAAATGCAGAACCAATGCTTGACCCTGTAAAATTTGAAAAAATCAACAAAGAAAATATGAAATAAACAACTTAACTGTTTGATTGTAACTTTTGGAGAGCTATTTCTGCAGCTAGAGTGGTTGAAGAAATAGTATCTCCAAGTCCTACTGTGAATTTTGGTTTATCTACAAGTATTGTTGGAACTGAGATAAGATTAAATCCATGATACTTTGCAATTCCCAAGGTACGAAATTCATCTTCATTTATATCAGGTTCTTCTTTCAGAACAGTTACTAACGCTTTATAGGCTTTAGTTAGATGAGTATCAATCCTTGTTGAAGAAATTAGTGAAACGATATCTAGGTCTTTTTTTATTTTTCCTGTGTTTGCTTTTTGCGCAGTGATTAATGATGCGAAGCACAATGATTTCTTAACTAATTCATTAGCTATTGAATAGTCATCTTTTGTGAGGACAATATAACAACCAAATTGATGTAGATGTAATCGTTTAAGTGAAAGTTTCTCACACATCTTTAAACATCCATCTAGAATATTCTTTTGAGAAGGTTCTCTCGAAATTTCTTTTGCAAGTTTTGATTCACCAATTACACTTAATACTTCAGCTAGCTCCCTTTCATTACAACCAATACTATCCCAATAGACATCTTTTCTTGAGAGTTTGAATAGTTCTAGCAAGATTACTTTGTTTTTTGTGCTGGAAAGTTCCAAATGTACTAGGATATTCGGATTTGACATTTTTGCTTGCTTAGTAAGCTCTAGAACAGCTAATATTCTTTCTTTTACTTTTTCTAAACCTAATTCAGTAGTATTTAGCAAATGAAAACCTGAAAGTATAATTGCATCTGTTGAAGATGCAATTAGTTCTATACCTTCCTTGAAACTATCCAAAATTTTCAATTCAGCATTTGGCGGATCAAAAGTAGCTATAAAACGATTATTCTTTGGACAGATCCACTCTATATTTGATCCTATTTTTATTCCATCATTTTTGTGAATTTCTGATATTAGATGTAAATATAATCTGTCATCAATATTTTTTGCCTTTTTTGGATGTGTGAATTCAACCTCGCCATTTTTATTAAATACAGGCATGACGAGATTTTTGTTTTTGACAAATAATTTTTTGAGTTCGTTAGGTAAAGTGTAGGAATGTACTATTACTTTTCGTAAACCTAATTCTGATAATGCATTAGCCATAATACCTGCTTGTCCTCCCATTCTCAATGTTCTTTCAATTGGCAGATTTTCTAGTAGAAAATTGTATGTAGCTTCATTCTGAATCAACCATTCACTTGCTTTCCCTTTTTCAAAGCAACCACATAAACCAGCAACATAATCATCTGGTTCTTCGATTATTCCTTTCCATTTGACAATTTTTTTGTAAAGCGAAACACTATCAATATCTAATTTGTGAATTAATTCCACAATTCGTTCTGAACTCATATGATAGATTGCGTCTACATTTGTGTTTAAACCAACAGCAATACCATTTACAAGCTTTAAATTTTTGAAAACTTCTTGAAAAGCTAATTTATAATAATCAGACCAAGTTGCACTCAAGACAAGTTAACCTCATATTACTGTATTAAGTTAGAATATGCACACATATGTTTGTTATCAATTTTTCTAAATTAAGTACTAAATCTTCTGCTTGAAAAATCTAGTGTAATAAAAAAGAAAAGTAAGGAAGAGTTAATTGTTTAAACAATTACTCATCCGAGGAATCATCGTCTCCGTCATCATCAGCATCCCGACCCTTGCTCCATCTTGATGGATACGTTTCTCCAGCAAAGGAATAAGCCAGTATGAATAATATTAAGTAGACGACACATGCTAATGCCAATGCAACAGTCAATGCATGATTTCTTATATTTTCTAAATTACCTGATCTTATGAAATCTACAGCAATGAATAATGGTAGCATAATATAAGCACCAAATGGAACATTGTCTCTGTCTGTTCTTCTGGTTTTCTTGAAGAATCGCAATATGAACTCCAAAACTCCTAATCCAACAGAGATTCCGCTAAGAATCCAGAAGATAATATTCCGATTCGGTGATTCAACATCTAAAAGCATGTAAAGAAGGAATACACCTATCGCAACCAAAAACTCTACAATATATAGAAAACCTTTTGGTCTTTTACTAAAACGATCGACTTGAGAAGCGCCTTCATATATGAATGAAGCGAATCCAGCGAAAACTGCTCCAACAGCTACAGAATAACCAAAGCCATAAAGTACATGTATCCAACCAAATCTTTCAAGTATAGTACCTGTTGTTGCTCCACCAGTCCAAACTGCCCAGATGTTTCCCCAAACTTGACCATATTGAGCACAGAAACCAATTGCTAAGATAACTGGTATTGCTCCTAATATTAGACCTGGTATAATTGAAATCCACCAAGGCAATCGTGCACCTGTCTTCTTCTTAACTAACCAAGGTACTAGGCCAAAAGCAGCGAATACTGCAATTATTGGTGAACCAAATGGTAAAATGAAGAATACAAAAATGAAGAGTGCATTAACACTATAAAATAAATTCAACCCTATACTGACTTTTCTTAAGGCTCGACCCATATTATCGAATGTTTCTCCGATTCTGTCTTTATCAATAAACAGAAAAGTAACCCACGGCATACTAAAGAAGAACGGAACTCCAAACCATACAACAAATTTCGCAAATCCTTCCGGCAGAAATGGTATAGATGTTTGTCCAATATATGAAAACATTTCCCAAGTTATTATTGCTGGATCAAACCAACCAACCGCTGTAAGAGATCCAATCACGAGTAAAACAAAGAATGCTGGAATTGCAAACAAAAGGATTAGTACTATTAACCGTCCAACTTTTAATCCTTGCAACTTTTTCAATGCCATTATAGATTCCTCACTAATTTATTTGGGACATTCATTCATTTAAGGTTGTCCTTATAACATTTTAAATAAGAATCATAGTTTTATTCAATGTTTTTTATTTCAGCAAATTGTTTTCATATTGGAAAAACTCCACTAGAAAGCGAGGTCAGTAAAGTTTATAAATTAGTTGATTCTTAATGTTAGTTCCAATAGAAACTGAGGTAAGTTAAGCAGGTT
>JAUVZH010000310.1 GCA_030602675.1 Candidatus Heimdallarchaeota archaeon
ATTTGTACCCAATAGTGTAGGTTTCGATTATCCAAACTTATCATTATGGGATCTTAGTATTAATATAACTCGTTCAGTTGAGTTGCATGAATTTGGTTATTTAACAATAAATGATACCTATGTTATCAACAAAAATGATAATATTACATTGCCTATATTCCGATTTGCTTATCCAAAAAGCTGGGGTGTCAATATAGTTAACATCAAAGGCAAATCAATGTATGATGCAGAAGATGTTCCACTAAATACAACTGAAGTGTTCAAAGAATATGACACAGAATACTATTCATTTTATGCTATGAATTTAATCCCAGCCCTTGAGAACAGTTCTGATTATAAAATAAATGTTCAAGCAACATTCCTTAGACCTTATTCAATTTTTGAGTATGTTTATATGGAAGGAGAAATTCCAAACATCATGGTAAATGGCATTTCATTTAATTTCAGTCAAGTACCTTTAATTTCACATGATATTGCTATGTGTAGAACTGCATTCAATGCTCCAGAAGAAGGCGATATTCTCACTGAATTTGTTTATCCAGTAAATGCAACTTCTAGTACTGATTCAGTAATTTTCAGAGACTTATATGATATACCTGCTTTTAACTTTTCAAATTCTCATGACCCAAATGATCGTGATTACAAATACTATGCTCGAATAGGCTGCTTTTTAATGCAAAATCCACCGGCAGAAGCGATTAGCTACAAACGAACAATAACCTTAGAAAATTGGCAATGGGCTCATATTCGTGAAGAAATTACTATGCAATGCTTTGGAGTTAGTCCTGATTCTATGCTATGGGATTTAATTAGTATATTGATTTGGGGTTCGTTTGCTATGCAAGAGTTGCATCTTTACATTGATAATGCTCAAGACGTTGTTGTTTATGATGAACTAGGAAAATTAGTACCAACAAGACAGGGAGCACCAGAAATAGCTCAGCTTAATCGTATCAATATATATCTACGAGGACCTGTTATTGGTGGAGAAATCAAGAGCTTTACTGTTGATTACAAATTAAAATTAGAAGAAGTACTTGAGTATGAAAAAACTGAATATGTTCTGAAAACTCTGGGCTTACCTAAGGTCGATTTCCATGTAGCGAATTTCGATTTAGATATAGTTTTCCCACAAGGTGCAAGTTTCCAATATCTAACTTTTGGCAACCGACCAACTGAATATACAACTGGGTATACAGGTGTATTTTTAAATATCGGACGAAGACAAACTGTATCCCTCTCTATGGAAAATATTACAAGATATGATGATTTGCAAATTAGCGCAAGCTATACCATGAATGATTTAGCTTACTTTATTCAACCACTTACATTTGCACTAATCATTTTCATTGCTTGTTTGTGTTATGTTGGATTAAGAATATTGAGAAAGGATGTAATAGAAAAAGTCCTCATTACTCCTGAATCTCGAGAAGAAGTTCCAATTGAATTAATCCAAAAATTCGTTGAATCATATGAAGAAAAAACTGCTTTACAATTACGAATTTCTGAACTCGATCAAAAACGAAGGAAGAAGAAAATTAAAGCTAAGGAATATGATTATCAAAGGAAGATTCTAGAAAGCAAGATGCGTGAATTAATTAAAAATCTTGATACAACAAAAAGAAGTCTTAAAGAAAAAGGCAAGAAATATTCCAACTCTATTCAGAAAATAGAAATCACCGAAGAAAAACGATTAAGCATAGAACGAAGCACCCAAGAACTAAGAGTCAGATACATCCGAGAGAAACAGATTTCAAAAGATGCTTATCTCAAAATCCTTAAAGATTATCAAAACCAAATTGAACGATTTGAAAGAGATATTGATAAGGAAATCATTAATTTAAGGCTCTTAATTGAGCATGAAACAAGAGAATCTTAAATTCTCTTCTTTTTTCTTCTTTTTATTATTTTTTAAAAATAGCAAATGAGATTGGGTTTACTTAGTTTTCTATTTTACCCAACCTTTCATAATTCTATCGCAATTCTCACAAACAAATTTCGAAGTATCAACAGTCTCCCCTTTTTCCGGTACAGGGAAATGTTTTAACCCGCATTTACAAACATAACCTCTTAAACGCGCTGGATTGCCAAATACTAAAGCATGTGGAGGAACATCTTTAGTTACTACGCTACCAGAACCAATCATACTAAATTTACCTAATGTTAAACTACAGTTGATTACCGCATTTGCTCCAATTGATACTCCATCCTCAACTATGGTTTCCATAGTTATCCATTCTGGATTAAAAGCACGTGGATACAAATCATTAGTAAAAACCATATGTGGTCCTAAGAACACATTATTCCCTATAATAACTCCATGATAAACAGATACCCTATTCTGAATCTTTACTCCATGCCCTATTTTTACACCAGCATCAATATAGACGCCTTTTCCAAGAATGCAATTTTTCCCTAACTCTGAATCTTTTCGGACATGAGCATGATGCCATACACTTGTTCCTTCCCCTATCTTTGCTCCATCTTCAACTATCGCAGTTGGGTGAATTCGTACATTTTTTCTTTCTTCAGTCATTTGTATCACTACCGGTATTTGTTTCGTTTGTGTTTTCTTCCTCTCCCCATTCTTGATCTATTACCTCACCTGATTCAGATTCTTCCCCAACTTCTTCTTCACTTTTTTCTTTTCTCCATTTTCTTACAACTAAGAAAATTTCTGCAACAATGAAACCAACTAAAAGAATATCAGCAATGATAAATAAATAGGCAATATCTGGCATCTCTCTTAAAACGCGAATTTCCATTATTATTAAAGCAGGAAGTAATGCAAAAAATGTGATGATACTTGCTATGGAAAAAATTCTTTCAGCTTTCATTTAAGTTCAGTTATGGAAAAAGTATTAACATATTTTAATTCTATGGAAAAGGTGGAAAAGCAAGAAATTAGCTTGTTTCTAGAGAATAATGATTATGGTATGATATGAAATCCTTAAAAAAGACCTTCAAGTGAGCAAATCTAAGGATGAACAAATTTGAAAAGATTTTTCGTTGAAACATTCGGATGTACAGCAAATACTTCTGCTACAGAATTGATGAATTATTTACTAAAAGAATGTGGATATGAAGAAATACTTAATCTACAAAATGCTGATTTTGTTTTGATAAATACTTGCATAGTTAAAGCGCCAACTGAAAATAAGGTAAAAGATCAATTAATTAAAATTTATAAGAAAAAACCATTAATTGTTGCAGGTTGTTTACCTCAAGTTCTTGATGAATGGTGTACCAAGAACATTCCAGAAGCTGCTCTAATTGGAGTTGATCATTTTGGAGATATATGTTTAGCAGCTAAAAGCGTATTGGCAAACGAGCCTTTTGAGTCTCTTTCTAGAGACAAGAATTTCTGTTTGGAAGCACAGCGAAGTAGAGATAGAAGATTAACTGGAATAATTGAAATTTCTAAAGGGTGTACAGGTCAATGTGCTTACTGTATCGTTAAAATTGCTAAAGGTTTGCTTATCTCAAAATCCAAGGAACAAATCATCAAAGAAGCTCAATTAGCAATATCAGAAGGTTGTAAGGAGCTTTGGTTAACAGCACAAGATACAGCATCTTATGGAGTTGATATTAATTCAAGCTTACCTGAAATTGTAGATGAAATAACTACTCTAGAAGGAGATTTCATAGTTAGAATAGGTATGATGAA
This sequence comes from Candidatus Heimdallarchaeota archaeon, assembly GCA_030602675.1. Lineage (GTDB taxonomy): Archaea > Asgardarchaeota > Heimdallarchaeia > JABLTI01 > JABLTI01 > JABLTI01. Next base: position 3,668 of record JAUVZH010000310.1, read on the forward strand.
CGCAGATTATGCTTTACCTATTATTGAAAAATTAAAATCGTTACTTCTGAATCCGAAAGTATATGCATTCCTACATATACCATTGCAATCTGGTAGCGATCAAGTATTGATAAAAATGAAGAGAAAATACACTATTAGTGAATTTCGAAAATTAATTAGTGAATTTCGGAATTCTGTTAACCTTACCTTATCTACTGATATTATCACTGGATTCCCAGGAGAAACAGAAGAAGATTTTATTCAAACTGTCAAACTTCTAGATGAAATACAGTTTGATATTGTTAATATTTCTAAATATGGTGATCGTAAAGGAACAGTTGCAAGCAAATCTAAAGATAAATTACCTACAGAAGTAGTTAAGGAACGTTCAAGAAAACTAACAATACAAGTTAGCAAAATGACTCTAGAAAGGAATAAAAAATGGGTTGGATGGAAAGGTTCAGCATTAGCATTAAGAAGAGACAGAGATCCTAATCAGACATTATTAAGAAATAAATCCTATAAATTGATTGCTATAAATGATTCAACTCTTGAATAAGTCAAATTGTATAATGTTTAAA
>JAUVZH010000370.1 GCA_030602675.1 Candidatus Heimdallarchaeota archaeon
CAAAATGGTAAGACTAAGATTAAGATTAGCAGCAATAGGAACTATTGGTATATTACTAGATGGTGTATCCAATATTATCAATGTAGTTCTTGGAACTGCTTTAGGCTTATCTACCACTAAATATTATCAATTAGGCATACCAACTCTTGCAATACTTTTCTATTCAATATTTATGTTTAGCTATTATTATTCTCTGTTCCCACCAATGTGGTTACAAAGAACAACTGGTGTTTTACCACCTAGCTTTACTGATTTAATGAAGAAACAAGAAGAGCTTAAGAAAGTTAGGAGTGTTTCAAGTTGAAAATCACAAACTTTACTTTAGTAGAAATTGGAAGAGAAAAAGGAGCTTCAGCAATTCAGACTTCCGGACTATCTGATGAAGTCATGAAAACATTACTAATCGATGCTCTCCCTTTAGGAAATCCAGAAAATAAGGTTTTCAAAATCATCTCAATTGAACAAAATCTCTATTTGAGTTCTTTACTTTTAGATGATAAGAAAGATTATGGACTTGCTTTAATTATAAAGTTGGATCAGGAATTACAAAAATTTAATCCAATAGGACTCTTAGATGGTATGAATACTATTTTGAGAGAAGCAATGAAAGCTGAAAGCAAGATTCTTCCAAAGGAACTTGATTTAGATTATAATGAAAATGATTCATTTGTAGGTGAAATAGAGAATTTTGATCTATTCATCTTTAGTGTCTTCACACAACAAAAAACATTAATTATAGGCGAACAAGATGACATAAAAAACTTCTTAGCTGATTTCTATAACTTCATTCCAAATGAACTTAAAAGACACATAACCCTAATCGCAAATTCATCAAATCTTACAAATAAAGTATTTCTACATGCTTTACCTGTATCAGATGATATTCTCAAAATTATTGATGGAAAGAAGGGAGAATACACGATACTCTTCTTACCAATGAAAACAGCATATGGTTCATTCACTTCTCCTTTCTCTAAAAAGATTGCTAACTTATTCTTTGAACGAAAGAAAGAAAGTGCAAAGGAAGAAATCATGCACATCTTTCAACTGGCAATTGAATCTAAGGAGATTATCCCTACTGCTGACTTTGCTGCAGAAAAGCACGTAACACTTGCAGATGCCTCGCTTATACTATGGATAAGAGCAAATCATTACGACCTAGAAGTGCAAAAAAGCATTCTAGAACAAATGGAGTGATTGTAAAATGAGTTGGTTAAGTAGAATCTTCGGTAGAAAATCCCTTGAACAAACAGCTAACATAGTTACACTTGGATCTAGTGGCGCAGGAAAAACAACACTAATTCGTTTTCTTGAAACTGGAGAACCAGTTTTAGACAATCCTCGAACAACACTTGGAATAGACATTCGACAAGCACCAATAAACATTAGTGGTTGGTCATTAACTGCTATTGATGTTGGTGGACAAGAGCTTTACCGTGAAAGTCTTTGGAGCTTAGGAATAGCTCAAGCTGATGCAGTGATTTACGTAATAGATGGTACTATACGCAAATCCGATACTTCTGACACATTTGAATCTTCTAAATTCTCATTTGATTACATGCTTTCCATTGTTGAAGCAGATGTTCCAATTCTCATACTTGTTAATAAACAAGATTTGGTAGACAACAGTCCTATGACAGCCCAAGAAGCTATTAATCTCTATGGAATTGGAGAACTAGTTGGTCGATCTTTCAACATACTTCCAAGTTCCGCTAAATATGGAGATGGAGTAGAAACTGCTATTGAATGGTTAGTTGACAAAATAGCGGAAAAATCGTAAAAGGAGAATTGATAGCATGAATCCAGATAAATTCAAGGTTTATACTGCAATTTCATCCTTTTCACATTCTGGAATGGAAATAAGTTATGATCCTAGAATCCCTAATATGAAGGATCATGATTTATTGAACTTAGCAAATTACTATTCAGTTATTCTTAACTATGGGGAAAGTACTGGTGCTCTTTATGGACCACTACCCATAGCTTATCATACTGAATACTTGTTATACGTATATACTTTTGAGACTAAAGATCCAAAAGTTATTGACCTAAGAATAAAGAGAAATGATAATTTAGTACCTGCTTTCCTATTGATATTCTTCCCGACAAACGCAGAAAACTACACAACTAAAGCAAGAGATAATATTTCACAAGAAATTACTACCTGGATAAAGCAATTTAACACAATTCAAGATTTCAACGACAAGCAAATTAACATATTAAGCTCCCAAATTGAAACCTTAATCTATAAAGAACAGAGTCAATTTACACTAAGTGAGATAGAAGAAGCAAATGTGGTTATCGGCAAAAGCTTTGAACTTCTTCACAATGTTGTAAAATACAAGGATAAACCAGTGAAACTACTAATTTCAGGAACAGACGACTTACTATTATCAATTGCTAGAAAGGCTATTTTTGAGAGCAATTCTTCATTGATTACAAAATATAAAATGGAAGACAATAAAATAGAATTCAAACTAAAAAACATAGAAGGAAATATCCTTTTGACTTCAGATGATTCACCAAACGTTCATAAATACTTGTCTAACAATTTAGACGGTGTGCTTCATTTCGCTAATTTTTCAACTCCAAGAAGCTCTGATGCCCACACAAATGAACTACTAAAAATCATCAAACAAACTTCTCAGAACTGTATTATTTCTTTTGCCTTTTGTCAGACCGATATACCAATAAAAATCGGTGAAACAAAAATCCCTGAAGTTCTGAAAGAAGGAATTGGACGCACAATTTCATTGATAGACCTAGCACAAACAAAGAATACTATTAGTACAACAATCTTAGAATTTCTTGATAAAATTGTCGAATCAATAGGAAAGAAGGTTTAAACTTCTTTCTCTTTCTTCATTTCTATTTTTTTAATAATTAATTATAGTGTTTTTGTAAGAAAGTACCAAAATTAATTAATGTCTAGTGTCTATAAAGACAAAACACAAAAGGATGATTGCATTTTGTCACTAGATAAAGTTTACAAATTAATTGAAGAGAGAAAAGATAGAGCTATCAAAGATTTAGCTGAGTTTATTGCTATTCCTTCTGTTTCTGCTAAAGAAGAATTTTTAGTTGAAGCAGCAGAATTTTCTGCAAAGCTATTAAAAGAAAATGGTTTTGAAACTAAAATTCATGATACTGGTGGAGGGCCTGTTGTAACTGGTTTGATAGATGTAGGTGCAAAAAGAACATTGATGTTCTATGATCATGCTGATGTTCAACCTGCAGAACCTTTTGATTTATGGGAATCCCCCCCATTTGAATTAAGTATTAGAGATGGAAAGATGTATGGCAGGGGAACAGCAGACAACAAAGATGAAATTGTTTGTAGAGTACATGCTATCAGAGCATGGTTAGATGCCGGTTTAGAGCTTCCATGTAACATCAAATTCGTTATTGAAACTGAAGAAGAAAGCAGCAGTAAGAACCTTGTAAATTACGTTGACAAAGATCTTGATTTCTTCAAAAATGTTGATGGTTGTATTTGGGAATTTGGTGGTAGTAATCGCGAAGGTTTCCAGGAGTTTATTCTTGGTGTTAAAGGAATACTCTATGTTCAACTTTCAGTACAACAAATGAACATTG
>JAUVZH010000142.1 GCA_030602675.1 Candidatus Heimdallarchaeota archaeon
TTTCATTTTAAACAGAGCATTAACACGCATTCAAAAGAGTTATCAAGAATTCAAGAACTTCCTCGAAGGTAAAACTGTCTTATTAAAAGAAGTCGATGATACCTCTGAAAATATAACAATTCTTATTCAAAAAGTAAGGAATCGAGAACTTCTCAAAAAACAGATAAAAAGTGAAATTAAAGGAGGAGAGGATATCGAGAAACAAATTTCAGATTTAAATGAAAGTACTGAAAATGTTGAAACAGGAACTATACTTCGTGAGCTTGATGAGATAAACAAAGAGCTAAAAGTTATTGGTAATAAATTTAGATTGATTATAGGTGGTTTAGATAAACCATTAAGAAAACTAACCTCGAGAGCACAAGATGGTAAAGTAATGGTTCCCCCTAACTTGATTGATCTAGCTAATTTACTTCGAGATAATCCTTTGAAAGCTTTAGAAAGTAATTCGGCTGGTCATGTAAAACTCAATGATTTATTAGAAATCTTGATTGAAGCAACTGAAACAGATAAGATAAAATTAAAAACTTCTATGAAAAATAAGACAATAATTCTGTCCAAAGAAATAATTAATGGATCAATAAATGATCTTCACACAAATCTTTTGAAATTAGTTGAGAAGAGAAAGGAAATTGAGATAAAAGTTGAAGAGTCAGGATTGAAAAAGCAGATCCAAGAATTTGAAGTTAAACAATTAGTGCTTGAAAAAAGCAAATATAGAAAAGAAAGAAGTATTAATGATTTGAATGAGAACCTCAATGAATTAAATAGAAATTTAGCTAGTTTAGCTGCTGAAACACAAAGAAATGTTAGAAGATTAACTAATCAAGATATAAAGATTAACATTAAAGATTAGAGAATTTCTTCTTTTTCACTTCTACATCCAAAAGAATATTGTAAAGTGTTAATATAACTTAAATTCATTTTCAATTATAGTTATAATAAAACCAGCAAATTACTTGAGTAATTGAGTATGACTTCAAAAAAGAATGTTAAAGCAGTCAAAATGGATCAAGAATCCGAAGAGGGAAATATAGAGTACAAATTAAAACTGATAGATCCAACGGCTACTAGATTTGAACATCTTGTATCTCAAATGAAATTCCGACTGCAAGAAGGCTTGGGAGAAGCTATTTATGAAATAGGAATTGAAGATAATGGCTATCCCAAAGGACTAACTGAACGTGAATTAAAGTCATCTATTAAAACACTCAAAAAAATGGCTAAAGAGCTAAATGCAAATGTTACAGTGCTTAGAGAAAGAGAAGGCGAAAAAGGGAAAATAGCTGAAGTTCTTGTAAGAAAATTAGCTGAGGAAGATTTCCTTGAGATTAGAATAGCTGTTGCTGGTAATGTTGATAGTGGAAAAAGTACATTAGTTGGTGTTCTTATTGGAGGGAATTTAGATAATGGTAGAGGCCTTGCTCGAGTAAATGTTTTCAGACATAAACATGAGGTTGAAACAGGCAGAACGTCAAGTGTTAGTCAACAAATACTTGGATTTAACAGCAAGGGTGAGATTGTTAATTATAATCAAATTGGCAATCAATCATGGACTAGAATAATCGAAGAAAGCTCGAAAGTATTGACGTTTATTGATTTAGGTGGACATGAAAAATATCTTAAAACAACTTTATTTGGTTTGACTGGACACAAACCTGATTATGTTCTTCTAGTTGTTGGAGCTAATATGGGTATTGTTGGCATGACCAAAGAGCATTTGGGAATTGCTTTAGCTTTAAAAGTTCCAATCATCGTTGCTATTACTAAAGTAGACATTTGTCCTAAACACATTTTGAAACAAACAATTGATAATCTAACTAAATTGTTAAAGATTCCAGGATCAAATAAAATACCAATCATAGTTCGAAATGATGATGATGTAATTGTTAGTGCTAAGAATCTAGTTTCTGGAAGAATAGCACCAATATTTCTTGTATCAAATGTTACAGGTGAAAACTTAGATTTATTAAGGAAATTTTTGAATTTAATTCCAGCTTATCGGAATTGGGAAGAATTCTTTGATGAACCGGTAGAATTTCACATAGATGAAACATTTTCAGTTACAGGTGTTGGGACAGTAGTTGCTGGTACGCTTATTAGCGGTACTGTAACAATAGAAGATATTTTACTTCTTGGTCCAGATGATTTTGGTGAGTTTAAAGAAGTAAAAGTGAAAAGTATTCAAAGTAAAAGATTACCTGTGAGACGTGTAGTTGCAGGTAAAACAGCAACTTTTGCTCTAAGAAGAATTCCAAGAGATTCAATCAGGAAGGGAATGGTTCTACTAGATAATGAGTTGCAACCTACAGCAATCAAGGAATTTGAAGCAGAAGTCATTATCCTTTATCATTCTACGACTATCCAAGTTAATTATCAAGCTGTTATTCATTGTGGACCTATAAGACAAACAGCTAAAATTGTTGAAATGGATAAAGAAGTGATAAGAACTGGAGATAACGCAACAGTTAAATTTAGATTTCTATATTCTCCTGAATTTCTAAAAGTAGGTCAGCAAATAATCTTTAGAGAAGGAAGAACTAAAGGAATCGGTAAAATAACTAAAGTATTTACTGAGTAAAGTCCGATCACTCAAACTTTATACATTTAGATTTTTATTATGTAAAACCATAATTACTTAACCACAATCATTTAATATAATTCTTTGAGTATGTTGCTCAAAAAAAATGACTAATTTGTAAAAAAATAAAATAGGTGCAAGGGAAATGTCAGAAATAAAAGAATATCAAGTTGTAATAGTTGGAGCAGGTCCAGCAGGTTTAACAGCAGCAATTTATACTGCAAGAGCAGGCTTGTCAACTATTGTTTTTGGTAATCCCTATGAATCTCAAGTAGCAAACCTAGGATTAATAGAAAATTATACTGGATTTGCTGAAGGAGTTCAAGGATTAGAACTGATGGAAGCAATGGAAAACCAGACAAAAGCAAATGGTGCTGAAATTGTTTACGATAATGTAATTGAAATAGGAAAGAAAAAGAAAGAATTCATTGTTAAAACAGATGATAATGAAACAGTAAAAGCTAAAACAGTTATCTTAGCAATGGGAGCAAGACATAGAAAAATGAGAATCCCAGGAGAAGAGGAGTTTTATGCAAAAGGTGTTTCATATTGTGCAGTTTGCGATGGAGCACTTTTTCAAAACAAACCTACAGCTGTTTTAGGTTATGGAGATGGTGCTGCTAAAGCAGCTCTCTACCTTTCAAATATTTCAAATAAAGTCTATTTAATTGTAACAAAGAAAGAACTTGGAGCAGAAGCGATTTATGAAAGTCGTTTAAAGACAAAGGAAAATATCGAAATCCATTATAAAACTAGAGTTACTGAAATTGCTGGTGATGAATACGTTACCTCCTTTACCTACAAGAAAGATGGTAAAGAAACAAAAGTAAAGGTTGAAGGAATCTTCATTGAATCAGGCAGCATTCCTAATACTTTACTAGCAAATCAACTTGGAGTAGAAGTAAATGATCGTGGTTTCATTGTGACGAAAATGGAAACATTGGAAACAAATATTCCAGGGGTCTTCGCTGCAGGGGATGTATGTGGTAGAATCAAACAAATCGCAACAGCTGTTGGTGATGGTTGTATTACTGCTACATATGCCCAGAATTATATTGAAGAACTCTAATTCTTCAATTATTTTTTTATTATTATTTGCTTTTTTTACCGACTTAACAATTCTTATATATATTTTTAAGATACTAATGATGAGAAATCAAGAAGTTTTGAAGGATTGGTTAAACCATGTCGCATAGCATTGATAAAGTTAACATTCAAATTCCAGGAACAATGTATCATCTGCAACTTGCTGCAGATAGAGGTAGATGGATTTTATCATTATTATTACGAGGGGCTGCCGAAAACGAAGTTATTGTCCCAGTCTTCTCTAAGAACGGCATCAATAAAGCCGCAAATGAGTTGCTCAATGACTCACGTTTGGTCATAGATAAATATCCACTGAAGAATGTTTGTGATCAATTATTCGCAGAAGCAGAAAGAAGTTTACCAATAACTACTCCTGTTCCTGAGGAAGTTGTTGAAAGTGAAGATTTAGCTGAAATCAAACAAAAAATTGACTTGCTAGAGAATACTATTGAAAATGTGAATGAGGAACTTAAAGAGAGCATAAATGGAATTTCCCAAAGATTAGATTCATTAGAAAATGAGCGAGTTGCTAGACTTGAATCTGAAATCTTTAAAGATGATGATAAAGGTGAAGAAGAATTAATTTCAAATATTAATGATAGACTTGACAAAATTGAGGAATACTTAGCTGCTTCTAAAGGTGATGACAGAGTTCCTTCCATTCTAACAGCGATAGAAGCATTAGAAAGTAAAATCTCTCAGCTTGAAGGCAAAAATATAACTACTGGAGCAACAGAAGGAGGAGGGGAAATCGTTGAGGATACTGTTGATATGAGTGGAATCAAAGAAGAGTTAAGCAAATTATCACGTGCTTTTGATTTGATAAACCAAAGATTGACAGATTGTGAAAGCAAAATCTCAAAAACAACAGAAATTGAACCTCCAGTAATCGAAGGTGCTCAAGATCCAGAGCCACCAACAGAGATGTAATACATCTCTAATTTTCCCTTTTTTATGAAATAATAGGTGGGACAACAAATCCACCTAAAAATGCTTCTAGGGTAAAAAAAACCAATGATAATAGCATCACATATAGTATTAAGGTTTTAATCTTCTTAACAGTTTCAACTCTTTGATCAGACAGTAACCAAATTACTGTAACCAAACTTAATACTTGAATTACCATAACTGTTCCTAGATAAACCCAACTTGCTCCTGCAAAGAAAACCGGAATAATTGAAGTTGGTATTGCTAAGAATACAATCATAGAAGCTATTATAGCTGTCCTTCTTGGTCCTAAAGCAGTTGCAACAGTAGTTACCTTATTTTCTCTATCACCTTCAACATCTATTATACCTTTAGCAACTTCTCTGCCAAAATTAAGAAAGAATGCTGATGCAGCCATACATTCTGGTAAAACTTCAAGTGTAAAATCAAAAACTAAATCGCCATAAAGGAAACCCAACCAAACACCAATAGAAACTGCTAGATTTCCAACAATTGAGTATCTTTTCATATATTTAGTATAGAGAGCTGCCATAATTGCACCAATAACAGCAGTAATCATTGAAACGCCAATTTGGGATCCTAAACCTTTAAAATGTTCATATAAGTCAATGCCAATTCCCATCAAGATACCAATCACTATCAAGATAATTCCGAATGTCAATGCTTGTTTTGGCTTTATTTGACCAGAAGGAATAGGTCGATCTGGATCATTTATTCTATCTATTTCAATATCAAAATAGTCATTCAAAACCATTGCTGAAGCACTTAGAGCCCAACCACCAATAAAAATCATTATTAAAGAAGGGACATGATTGAGAAATTGATCAACATAAAGAAATTCCTCAGGATTGCTAACCATTATTCCTACTATTGCACACATCGTAATTAGAAAACAATTGAATGGTCGCATAATTCGTATCCAAGGATTCGTCATTGTAAATCAACATTTTCTCGCAGATATAATGAAAGAAAAAGCTTTTGGTTATAGTTATGATGAGATTACTTCCTAGGTTCAGTCTCTTCAAAAAACACCAATTCATGCAATTTGTTAGTTTGTAAATTTAAGATTGGTACTCTACCAGGAGTAGGATTTATGTTTTTAGACAACATGTAATCTGTTTGCGATTGAAATGTACCTGAATTAATACATTCAACACCACGGTATCGAGTATGAGAATTAATGTGAATATGCCCTGTATGATAAACATGTGGAACTTTTTCGATAACTAGTTCGTCCTTCAAGCTTGGAACAATACTACTTCTTCTTCCATATGTTGGTGCTAAATGACGATATCTTAGAGTATAGATCATGGGACCATTTGGATCGTTCACACTTAGACCAGGAGTCAAAGATGCTACATCTTCAAATGAATTTCCATGATATATTAAGAAAATTTTTCCATGAATTTCTACTGTCGAAGGATTTGAAAGAAATATGACATTAGACATCTTCCATAAATCTGGAGCATACTCTTTGCTAATAGCTGGTTGTGGTAGGGCTAATCGACAAGCATCATGGTTTCCAGAAGTGATTATTATGTTAATCCAATCTGGTACTTTTGCTAAAAGATCAGCAGCATATTTGTATTGATCATAAATGTCTGTAATCAACAAATCATCTTCTTGTTTTGGATAAATACCTATACCTTCGACAAGGTCACCATTAACTATTAGATATTTAACTTGGCTAGCAATTGTTTGTTGATAAGGATCATCAATTCGACCATTAAGAAAATCCAAAAGGTTATTGAAAGAATCTTCTAGAAACTCTTTGCTACCAATATGTAGATCACTTGTCATACATACACTTATATGATCTGCAATTTTTGGTTTCGTAGCGCTTATTGGGATATCTGGAAAAATAAAATCCTCAACAATAAACATTTCTTCGTATAACCTACCATAAAAACCAGCAATTTGATCTTGTAATAATGTTCCTGATTTGCCTACCAATTCAGGGTTTTTAGCAGAAATTGTTAGCTTCAAGTGCCCAGTTGGATCCTCAACATCAATCAACATACCACCATTTTTCAAAGATTTTTTTTCTGTAACAATACCAATAACAGTAATCCGTTCATTTGCTTCTAGTTTTGCACTATCTAAATCGCTAATACTAATTAATCCTGCAATATCTCCTCTTTTCTTCAAAATATTGCTTAGTTGATTATATCTACTCAAAAAATATTTGCGAAAATCAACAATAGTACCT
>JAUVZH010000125.1 GCA_030602675.1 Candidatus Heimdallarchaeota archaeon
CTCTAGCAATATTATAATCATGGTAATTGTCAATGTCTATCCATTCTTTTTCTAATGTATCATAGTAATTTACTGACAATCCATCTGTTAGTGCTTTTCTAACGACATCGGTCCAACCAAAAATTTCCTGTTCTTTTTCTATTTCATTGATTAGTGACAATATTTTAGTTTTGAGGATAAACACTCCCATATCAATTCTATTAAATTTGTTAATTTCTTTCCCAATATCAACTACAAACCCATTTTGATCTCCCATTATTTTTGTAGCTCCAGCTATATCGAGATAACTATTATTCAAATCTGGATCAGTAGCAATTATAATGTCTGAATCAATTGGTTCTTGATTGCATAAACGGTCAATTAGTCGATATGAATAGAGATGATCGCCCATGGAGAGTACTATTCGATCATCAATCCTTTCTTGGTTGATTTTTTTCAATCCTAAGAATCCACTATATCCGTTTCCTCGAGACACATAGTTATTTAATGCAAAATGAAAGTTGATAGTTTTCTCAGGATATTTCTTTTGATATTTCTTTTGTAAAGCTTCAAGATTTTTTCGCATTATATTATTTTTGTACCCAATAACAAAAACGAAATCTTTGAAATCATTCCATAAATAATTTTCAATAAGATAACCAATAATCGGTCTCTCATTTATAGGAATTAACGGTTTAGGGTAAAAATTTGTTGTTGGTTTAAATCTTTTCCCAAATCCTGCACATAGTATAATAACACTTCTAAGATTAATTATGCATTCCTCCTTTTAGCATGTTCTCTGATTATACAATAATCATTTAAAACTGAAACTAATAACACCTCACTTCTTACTAAGAATGAGTCTCTTTTCATCAGATTATAAACCTTATTGACCTATCGACAAAAATCTAAAACTCTTAACAAACTATTTCTTTAATTTAAAAAATTCAATAAACGATTCAGTTAAATTTTCTTTGTTGGTATGGATGCGTGATTGTTAAATGCTCTTTTTGATTAATTTTATTAGGCTTGAGCAATCCAAATAAAAATGTTAATTAGTTGATGTTCCCTTAGTTTCTGTTCTTGATGAATATCTCGAGAATTATGGTGAAGAAACGACTTTGGATATTCATCAGTTAATTGATCATTCTTTCAAAGAGTTGAAAACTCTTTTCTACGATGAAATTCTTCAATAAATAATCTACTTTGTTGAAACCAGCATCCTTCTCCCACAATCAGAGTAATTAGTCCTTAAACTGAGCTACTAAAGAAAAAAAAATACGTATGGGAATTTCCCATATCATTTTTTAGCTTCAAGATTAGTTAAACCAAATCCATCTTCTACTAAATCTCCTAATCGAGTTAGGAATCTTGCTGCTGGGGCGCCATCTACAACCTCATGATTGAACATCACTGTTGTGCAAAGGTATTCCCGGATTTCGATTTTCTTATTAACTACTCCTGGTTTTTCTACAATGGCTCCTAAAGCTACACTTAATGTCTGAGGACTGCTAGTAATTGCATATCCTGTTCTACCCCTGAACATCGTTCCTAGAGTAGTTACTCCAACAGTTCCTATATTCTTTTGAATAAAGAATGGGTCATGCTTCAGTCTCCACCAAACTACTTTTCTAAAAATTTTTGGATAAGAAATTAGCCGTTTCTGTCTGTTACGATATCTTCTTTGTTGTTTTGCAGAAACCTGCATTGTGGAATAACCCTTTGCTCCTTGTGCTCTGCGAATTTCATCATGTATTTCTCGTAAGCTTTTCTCATTAGCTTTTCGAACTACATGTATTGCAGCAGTTTTTACTCCATCAAATTCTCTTTCAATATTCAATCGAATATTTACTTCATCGAAAATGATGACCTTTCGTCTACCCTTCCTTAACGTATGAATCTGTTTATTTTCATCTACTGCTTGACCAAGGCATTTAATAATGAATGCTGTAAAGGATATTGTTTCTTTGGTTTTTTCTTTATGCTTACGAATGATTTCTCGAGCTTTTGTTACATCAAACTCCATCATTCCGATAACATGATTCATTTTTTTGCCAGCTTCAACTGATTCCTTTACTATCTCACGATACTTGGGAAAGGGTTTGATTGTGTATGATCCTGTATCTGCCATTTTTTAACCTTCTTTTTATCTTCTTCTTTGGTTGACCTCTTTTAAAAACAATAGGTCTTTTTTATTGGAACACTTTTCCTATTAATAAACTATAAGAAATTTACTCATTTTTTCACTAATATTTCTCTAATAATCTTCTCTGTTTCTTCCTTACTGAATGGATCTTGTTTGTTTACATTGCCAATGACTTCATCTACTTCCTTCACTGTTTGATCCAAGTTTTCCATTCTTTTTGCCAGACGATTCTTCCTTCCTTTATAGTATTCTTTTACATGCTCTAAATAATCTATAACTTCCTCTTTTGTCTTTAACTCTCTTAAATCTCTTATAATCCTTGGTTCACGTTTCTTTCCTCTAATTGGATGATATCCTCTTTCTGGTGGGACAATATCTATAAGAAAAGCTATTTTGTTTGTCCATTCTTCTCTTAGATCTTTTAATCGTTCATTACCTTTCTCAGTTATCTTGTATATCTTCTGTGCCCGACCTTTAACGATGGTCTCTGTTGAAGTTATGAACTCTTCCTCTTCCATCTTCTTCAGTGTTCTATAGACATTGGTCTGTTTTGCTTCATAGTTCTTGTAGAGATCATAACCTGTTATACCATCTGGACTCTCACTAATTGTCCAAAGAAACACTAATTGACTCATATCTTTTATCATTCCAGGACCAAAAGGCATAGGTGGTCTGAAAGGATGAAATCTTGAAGGAGGATGTCTTCTAAACATTTCTTTCACCATCTAGTTATCTTTTAGTTTGTAGATAAAAAAGTATTTCCAGTTTGGGGATATTTTCATTTTTTTATCCTTCAAACTGTCATCAATTAAAAAAAGCGGGATATGGTTCATCCCGACTAGAAATCATCTTCATCGATCATTTTCTTCATGAATTCTTTATAGTTCTTCTTCATGATTTTCTTCATTTCTTCATGGTTGAATTCTTTCATTTTTCCAATTTCTTTTATTGTATCTTCGAGTGCCTCTTCTGTTGAATCTAGCCTTGCCATTCTTTTTTCTAAGTATCTCTTTCGTTTGTCTAGCATTTTGCTTTGCATTTCTAGGAATTCTATTGCTTCTTCTTTTGATTCTATTTCTTCTAGCATGCCCATTGGAAACTTGTGCATTCTATGTCGCATCATATGTATTGGACTGAAAGGATGCATTCTTGGCCTTCTTCTCATCATTGGATGACCATAGAACCCATGTTCCATTTTTTCATTTTTATTGTGTTTTCTCATATTTTATCACATCTTACTATTGGTCTATCGAGTATATAAATATTGCCAAATTGGTGATATTGCTACTATAGATATATCTCCTTTATCACAATATGCTTATTATTGTATAGTTGTAGTAAGGAACCAAATTCCGAGACCAATGTAATCCTTAAAAATAAACCAAGCGATTTTCGTCAATCATGACTTTAGAGATAAAAGAAATAAAATCAATTGATGGTATTGAGTGTATATTTGTAGACTACCTTGAATTTAAGCGAGGAATAAAGGATCCTGAAACAGTTAAAACTGTTGTTGCTAAATTTAAGGAGCTAATGAAGAAGAATGAAAGAATTCTATTTTATGCATTCGATGATGAAGCTCCAATAGGTCTCATTGCTGGTAAACCTGATGGAGCGGTTCTTGAAGTTACTACATTTTACATTAATCCTGAATGTAAATCAGATGATTGTGGTAGCCAACTAGTCAAAGCTTTAACATCAAAAGCATTTGAGAGTGGATTCAAACATTATAGGCAAACTGAGAAATTGCCATTTAACAAGGAATCTGTGTTTAAGGAACAGCTTACAAAAGACGGATTTTCTCTTTTCTCAAGAGTTGCGATGTTATTGGAAATTGATGAGGTAGAACCTAACGATCCTGATTTGAAAGAAGGATACACCTTTGAGCCATTTTCAATAGAAAAGGTAGATGAGCTTTTCGCAGTCATGCGGGATGCAAATCCCCTTGAACATGCAGATTCTTCTATTTACCCAGAACTGGGAAATCCAGAAATCAGCAAGAAGATGTTTGCTAAGCTCACTAATGATTTCACTGGTCTCAATGTCAAGATTAATCCTCAGATACTGTTTGATGAAAAAGTAATTGGAATAAGTTTTGTTTTCACAAATTCCCCTGAAGTTGCTTTTGTAGGGGAAGTGTGCATTCATCCAAATCATCAACGAAAAGGTTTAGGTAAAGCACTTATGAACCAAATCATAAAAAGTTGCTCAGAAGAAGGGATGAAGAAAATCGGTCTTGCAGTTACTACATCTAATGTTGGTGCTTACAAATTATATGAGAAACTTGGCTTCAAAGTGAATACAAATTACTTAACAATTACTAAACATAAGCAGTAACTAGAAAGTAAACCTCTTATTCAAAATCCATAATCCCCCAATAATAAGCTAATGGCGAGTGAGCAATCGTATCTGGTCCTTCCCCTTTATCTAACACGAGAATCTTATTGTATAGTTGTTTGTATTCATCTTTGATTTGTTCCATTTTCTCTCGGTTACTAAACCACAATCCCGAATATGCAATTGGATATTTTCTCTTTTGATATTCTTCTGGTGACATGTTCATGAGCTTGTTTAGTTCTCTTTGAATGAAGCTATTCACAATTAACAATGAGAAGATATCTATATCTCGCTTCTTATCCTTTAGGAATTCTTTTGCTGCTTGATACAGTTCAAAAAAGTTCACAAGCACTTCATAGTGTTTTTGCTTTTTCACTACCTCTCCTTTAATTATTCCTTCTTCTTCCAGCAGGTTTAGATGATAATACATAGCTGTTTTCTTAATGTTTATTTCTTCCATTAATTCATATGCTGTTACCTTTGGTTTCCTTAATATTTCAAACCAAATGGCTACTCTTGTTGGATCTAACATTGTTGTTTGCAATGCTTTTGCTGTCTTTTCTGGTGTTTCCATTTTGTCTACCTGCCCGTTATTTTCCCTATCCTTTGAAAATGTTTTTATATTCCTATCAATAGGAATATTCCTAACAATAGGATTAATAAATCCTTTGAAATAAATATTTTTCGAAAAAATCGTTTCTAGAAGTGATAAAGAATGTCTGTGGACAGTTACATTAAACCAATTACAGACAGGACAGTTATTTGGAAAACAACTATTGATGATAGGCCACAATCTAACGCTGGTGCTATTGCATTAGGTGATTACATAATAGCTATTGATCCTTCACCGGAAGCATATACTGCTCCCAATTTTCGTAAAGATATAGAGGAACACTTCAAATTACCAGTAAAGTACTTGTTGGTAACTCATTACCATGGAGATCATACTCGAGGAGTCGAAGCTTTCAAAGATACAATTATTCTAGGTTCTAAACAGCTCTACAAGAAAATGAAAAACGAAGGTAAACAATTTCTTCCTGAGATAATCTTCCAAGATAAACTAATTATCAAAAATGCTGATTCTTCAGTAGAATTCTACTATGCAGGAGGGCATACCGCTTGCTCTACCTATGCTTACTTTCCAAAAGAAAAGGTCATCTTCCTTGGTGATTTACTCTTTGCTGATGAGTTTCCTTGGGCGGGTGATAAGACAAGTAATCCTGATCAATGGATTAGTTTCTTTGAAAAAATCCTGGATGTTGATTTTGCTTATGTTGTTCCTGGTCATGGTCCCTTATGTGGGAAAGAAGAGGTTCGAAAACAGCTTAAACTTCTGAATGAATTACGAGATAATACGCTAAAGGCTATTGCAGAAAAAACCGGTCCAACAGGAATTAAGAAACCTCTAATCTATGAATTAACGAATAAATCAAGAGTAACTAGAACCATGCAATTTTTTTATGATTTCTATTCAAAAATGAAATGAATTTTAGGATGTATAATAAATGACTAGACATAAAGTGAAAATAACCGTGCTTAAACGTGTGACCCCTGAGTATATTTTTGATGGGGAAGTTCCATTGAGACCAAATGGTGAGAAATACACTATTTGTACTTCCTTCAAAGAAGGAGAAGAATTCATTGTTGATAAGAGAGTTCGGTGTCCTGAAGGTTTTTGTTCTTACGCTTGGAAAGACATCTTCTCTGATGTTCGTGTTCTTTCCTTAGGTGGCGACCATGAACCTTGGGTTGCATCACCAAAGATGATTTCTTGTTGCACAGATGGTATTCGTCCTGTTGCCTTCACTCTCGAAAGACTAGACGATTAGTTTTGCGAGTTGGTTTTCTTTGACCAAAGTAAAAATCACTGTGATTAAACGGTTTGGACCGGAGGATGTTTTCGGTCCTAATCATAATCTGAAAGGTCTTTCTGGTAATCTCATTACTAAATGCAATCTTTTTGATGAGGGAACTGAGTTCATAGTTGATAACATCGAACGAATCCCCAAAGGTTTTTGTGGATGGGCATGGAGAGATATTTACAAGGATCTTTCAGTTCTTTTCTTCGATGGTAATTTTTACCGTCCTGAGAAAGGAATGGCCTATGTTTCATGCACAGATGGACGTAAACCAGTTATTTTCAAGTTAGAACGAATGGAGGTATGATTTCATGTTTGTTGATGCACATTTCCACACAAACGTTTACGAACGATGGGAAGGAGCTCTCGAGGATGCTTTAGCTATTATGCGTAAGCATAGGATTTATGCACTATCTGCTACAACGGATTTGGATTCTTACAAATCAACATTAGAAATAGCTAAAAAATCTAAGTTTGTTATTCCTTGTTTTGGTCTTCATCCACAGGTAGCTCATGATTATATTGACAAACTTGATTCTTTAAAGGATTATTTTGAACAAGCAATTGCATATAGCGAAATAGGGTTAGATCGTTATCATCTTAAAGATGAATCACAATATCCAGCCCAAGGGAAGCTTCTAGAGCATTTCTTTAAGTTTGCTCAGAAGCAAAATAAGCTTGTTGTTTTACACCTTGATGGTGCTGAGGAAATCGGTCTCGAGATGATTCGTAGTTTTTCATTGAAGAAAATCATTGTTCATGGGTATAAAGGTTCAATTCAGACACTTAAAGAAATGATTGACTATGGTTGCTATTTCTCAGCTGGAGGGAATATTATCATGGACAAATTTAAACCAGTAATTGAACAAGAGGATTGGGACAGAATCCAAGCAATTGTTAAAGAGATACCAAATGATCTTTTGCTGGTTGAAACGGAT
>JAUVZH010000116.1 GCA_030602675.1 Candidatus Heimdallarchaeota archaeon
CCAAACTGGCAAGATCATTTTCATCATCTAGTCCAAGTGCTATATTCATTGATGAAGTAGACATTTTCACAGCTTCAACTTTCTCTGCGTATTTCTTATCTATTTTAGCAATTACATCTAAACCAATCATTTCTTTCATAGCAACTTTTGGATCCAAGGTAGTAATAACATATTCAGAAAAGATTTTTTCACCAGAAGCTAATCGTACACCTTTTACTTTTCCATCTTCAACTAATATTTTCTCAACCTTAGTATTTACTAGAACTTTTCCACCAAGTTCAACGAATCTTTCTTCCAATTTCTTTGGGAATTCTATAAATCCACTTTTCGGTCTAAATGCTCCAGGAATTAATGAATTCATTGCAGAAACAGTCATTAATGCTGCTGCTCGTTCACCCGGAAGAGCGCTGAAAGCAGCAAAAGCATCGAATATTTCTATAACATCTGGTTCTGTTATATTAAATTGATCAAAATATTCTTTGAATGTTTTTGTGCTATTCTTAATAATCTTTGGTGTAGTGAAGATCATTTTTAGAATATCTACAAAACCAGGATTCATTTTTAATTGGAACAATTCCTTATACATTGCTCTAGAGTAATCAAGATAATGCTCAATTTCCTTTGCATTGTTAGGGTACTCTGTCAGTAGTTTCTGTTTGAAATTATCAAAACCAGAAGGAAGTTCAATTTTTGTGACTTTTTCTGTTTCAGGATCAACTATGAAAAATCTTGTATAATATCCTGTAAATTTCTTTAATTCAATTTCGATTCCAAGGAAATCTAAAATTTCAGATATATCAGATATCATTTGACAAGTATCAAATTGATATCCTTTTCTTTCATAAGAAGTTACATAACCTCCTGTTTTTGGTTCTTTTTCTAGAAGTAAAACAGGTTCTTTTTCCACATCATGATGTAATGCCCAAGTGATAGCAGAGCTCAAACCAGCTACACCTGCTCCAATTACAATTAATCCTTGCTTTTCTGTTGGAATGTCCTTACTCATCTAATTCACCTTTTTTTTATATGCTTGCTTTTAGAATTAATATAACTTTCTGATATTAGTTAGTACAAGAGATTCCATTATTGCAGAATGAACTTTTTTAAACAAAATCATTTCATAGCAGTCCTAAAGGAATTGGCAGATATCCTACAGAAGAAATACCATCAAGATAATGAACATCGGAATGACAGATTTCCATTGCTTTAATCTGAATTAATACTCCATCTGCTTTGGGTTCTGGTGTTGGAACTTCTCGATTTTCTAAATCTAAAGTTTCTTAGAAACAATCCTTTAGTCAACTAATTAGAGGAAAATTTCAAAACAAGCTTTGAGATTAAAATTAACGCTTTCAAAATAATACATCAAATATTGTTTGAATCAGTATATTTTAAGAAACTTATTGATTTGAGCATTAATTTTTATTCTATTCCTTTACAATATCCTTTCTGTTTTTGATAACAACCTTGGCATTCAGAATCATTCCAAATTTCCCATAATACTAAAAGCTAGTAGTGTTTTGTGACTATTTTATCTTTAGTGATATCTAGAAAAAGTAATTAAATGATAATTCATGATTTTGCTTGGTGATAAAATCATGCCAATTGTACATGTTCATCTGTGGAAAGGTTTTAGTGAAGAGAAAGTAAAGCAGATTATTGAAGGTATAACGAAGGTTTTTGTGGATATAGATATACCTAAACAAGCAGTGCATATTGTTGTTCATCAAACTCCTAAAGCGCATTGGGGTATTGATGGTAAACCAGCGACTGAATCATGAAAAAATATAAAACCTCCAAATTAAATATCATCAGTAATCCATGATAATTCATTTCATATTAATGATAACTTGCTATTTATTTTAGATTTTCAAGTAATATTTCTTTAAAATTGTACCTGATGTTGAATTTGAGTCGGAAGAAATGAAAGTGGGTGAAATAAAAGGAAACACAGTATACTTTAGATTGGTTTAAAGAAACAAGCAAAAATAATAGAAGTGTCTGTATAGACATTTCTACTCTATCCCTTTACAATATCCTTTCTAGTCAAAAATCTAGATCCAATCTCAAAGTAGTGCTTTCACATTCGAGTGCTTGAGCTAATGCTTGCTCCAGCAAGGTTTGCAGAACTAAATACATCCATATTCCATCACAATAATAAATTTGATAGAATAGTTTTTTTTCACTGATTTACTCATGAAGTCATTAATTTTATGAATACTCTTTCATTTCTACTAGTGATTAATAATGACAACGATTATCAAAGAATTAGAAAGTATAGAAGAATTTACAGATTTGTTTACGGAATTTCTAAAAGAAACAAATAATTTAGTAGACGAAAACAAGATTACTCAACAAATTTCTAATTTAAAAGAAAATTTGTCCTTTCTTTTATTCTTATACGTTTAAAAGAGAGGAGCTCTAAATTCTAATTGACTTTATTTCGCTGGGGTAGAAATGAGAGATCAAAAAGTTCTTACTGTTTTGACAATTATTGGTTCTTTATCGCTAATTTTAGGATTAATACTCTATATATTCCAACCTGTAGGATTAGTTGAGATTAATCCAGAAGATATTAATTATGTACTTTTGGGTTTTATTCTTGGATTTGCTTGTGTTGGAGTAATAATTCTTTTAGTAGCCCTAGTAATGTATCTAAGCCTATCAAAACCAGGACATGTACGATCTTTTAGGGCACCATCTTCTTCTCCAGAGGAACGCAAATTAGCCGAAGAACGTTACAAAGAAAGAGTTCAAGAAGCATTAAATATTGCTTTAGGAAAACGGAAAGAAATAACTCCAAATGAAGTTATTATTGCAGTAGAAACTACCTCTTACACTAAAGATGATATTTGTATGGTTTGTAAATTATCCTTCAAAAGAAAGAAAGATATCTTGCAATGTCCAGTGTGTGAATCACTCTATCACAAAAAACATTTGCTTGATTGGATAAGAACCCACAAGAATTGTCCAGTGTGCTCTCAAACATTGTACAAAACAAAATCATAAATTTAAATTGTACGTATTGCATCATTATATCTATGAAATAGTGACAATTATTTTTATCTCAAGAAATACTTTTGTAGTTATAATTAGTTGATAACTTGTTCATTATTTTGAAAGTGGTTAATGATATGTCTAATAATGAGGAAAAACTTGCTATAATTATTGATTATTTTAAGAGCAAGTACAAAGCTGAAGTTCTCATTATTGTAGGATCTAGAGCTGTTGGTGATTATAAACCAAGAAGTGATTGGGATATTTACCTCTTTACGGATGTTGATGAGCATCTTGATGAATCATGCTACTAGATTTCTTAACAAATTTCTATAATACTCAAAGCTAGAAGTGTTTTGCGACTATTGTATCTTTAGTGATATCTAGAAAAAGTAATTAAACGATAATTCATGATTTTGCTTGGTGATAAAATCATGCCAATTGTACATGTTCATCTGTGGAAAGGTTTTAGTGAAGAAAAAGCAAAACAAGTTATTGAAGGTATAACGAAGGTTTTTGTGGATATGGAAATACCTAAACAAGCAGTGCATATTGTTGTTCATGAATCACCTAAATCGCATTGGGGTATTGATGGAAAACCAGCGACTGAATCACGAAAAAATACAAAACCTCCACCTTAAATAACATTAATAATTCATGATGATTCATTTCCTTTCCAGATTTGTTGGAGTTGTGTTCTAAAGGTTTAAAATAAGTGAAAAATATGATCAAAATAAGTTTAATATTCCTTTCTAGCATATAGAATCTGTTTAGGGTAAGATTTTTTTAATGTAAACATGTATTTGTATTTATAATTGAGGGAAAATGAATGGCTGAAGATGTTTATCGACAATTACAACAGCATTTTGATGGATTTCCTTTAGGATTTCCAGAAACAGAATCCGGAGTAGAAATACGATTGTTGAAAACGTTATTTACTCCTGAAGAAGCAGAAATTGCTTCAAAAATAAGTTTTAGTCCCAGAGATTCATTTGAGTCTTTTGATTCATTAGAAACTATATTTGAACGAGTAAAGCATTTGGGTTATACAATTGAAAAAATTGAAGAATATTTAGATGGTATGGCAAAAAAAGGAGCTATCATGGGTGTTACTAACAATAACAGAAAAGTATATGCAAATACTTTATTCATTATCGGAATCTTCGAATTTCAAGTAAACAAATTAACGAAAGAATTTGTTGTAGAAATGAAACAGTATTTACAAGAAGCTTGGGGACCAGAAAACAGAAAAGTCGGTATCACACAAATAAGAACAATTCCCGTAGGGATTAAAATCGAACACGAAAACCCAATTGCTAAATATGATGATATAAAGGTTCTATTTGAAGAATTAGCGGGTCCTTTCTCAATATTTAATTGTGTTTGTCGTCAAAAACTAGATCTAAGTGGTAAGCCATGTCAATTGACTGACAGACGAGAAGTATGTTTAGGGATAGGGAATTTTGCTAGAATTTATAATGAGCAAGAATGGGGTCGAGAGATTTCGAAAGATGAAGCACTTGAACTATTAAAGCAAAACGAAAAAGAAGGCTTGATTTTTCAACCTGGGAACACACAAGAGATAGATTTCGTTTGTAGTTATTGTCATTGTTGTTGTTTGGGACTTGGTGGTCTTAAGAGTATACCTAATCCTGCGGATTACATTACTAGTAATTATTTTGCTGAAGTCAATAAAGAATTGTGTACTGGATGTGGAAATTGTGTTGATAGATGCCAAATGGATGCTATTACTCTTGAAAATGAAATTGCGACAATTAATATTAAGAGATGTATTGGATGCGGTAATTGCGTACTTGAATGTCCCGAGGAAGCAATTACAATGATGAAAAAGGAAGCTGTTCATATTCCACCAAAAACCTTAGAGGATTTATATGGTGAGATGACAAAAAAGAGAAAATAAATCATTAAATCATTAAGAAAAGGGGTTTATTAACGTGGAAAAGAATGAGGAAAAACTAGCTATAATAGTTGATCATTTTAAGAATAGATACAAAGCAAAAGTTCTCATTATTGTAGGCTCAAGAGCAGTAGGTGATTACAAACCAAAAAGTGATTGGGATCTTTATATTTTCACAGATGTAGATACCTATCCAGATGAATCCTTCCAAGAAGCTATCGAAGCATATCCTGAAGCAATTAAAGATGAAGATATAGACTGTTACTGGAATACAATGGAGATAAGCAGTTATCCTGCTAAATTGTGGAGAGATTTACGAAACTCAAAAGTAGTATTGGATAATCATGATGGTTTTGGTGAAAAACTGAGGAAAAAAGCGTTAGAGATGTACGAAAAAGGTCCAGAGAAATGGACAAGAGATTATGCTTATGGAAGAATTCTCAAAGCTCGAAGATATATGAAAAAGCTTGAAGCCCATCTTGCTGATAAGGAATATGAAGAATTGTTTTTGAGAATCAGCTGGCATTATTCAGAAAATATCATTGATTGGTGGTTTGGAATAAGACAAGAATTTCCATTAAGACCTCAACAAGCTTTTCCCTATATCAAAGAACAAGATCCTGAATTTTACCAAGAAATTCAAATCATTGTTTCTGATAAAACTAGTAATAGAGAAAAAATTGATGCCTTTAAAAAAATTCATCAATTATTATTTGAGTCTGATAAATTTAAGAAATTACTATAGATACTAATTCTGTTTTTTATCTAGAGATTTCAAAGTAATTTAGGATAGTCTATTTCCAAATTGATTCAAAAACTTGACATAAGCGTTTAACACGATCATGAGCATCATTTCTTTTCCATAATGCTGGAATTAACCAAATGAGCCAACGTAGAGCAAACAATTTCACTTGTTCTAATCGAATTGCACCATATCCATCGATATAAGCTTGAAAAGCACCATCTCCTATATGTTCAGTGTAAACTTTTGTAACGTCAAACATAGGATTTCCAACAGAAATATCAGCAAAATCTATCACTCCAATTTCACCATCAGGTGTATAGACAAGATTTGAGTCACAATAATCGGCATGTAATAATACAGAAGGACTATTCTTAACAACCGATTTATTTGATTCAAAATATTGTAACACTTGTTCAACGTCCTTTCGAGAAAAAATTTGTGTTTTTTCTAAATTTAGTAGTTCATCTGACAAACCCGATTGAAGATATTCTATTTGAGTAGAAAATTCACCAACAAGAGTTTCATCTGTTATCAAACCAAAATTAGTTGTTTTAATACTATGAATTTTTTTAAATACTTCACCAATTTTAAAATAAAGTTCATAACGAGGAACTTTGGAGAAATCGATTTGTTCTACATATGTCCCATCTAAAAAAGTTTCAATAAGAATTTGATCATCAATATATAGAATTTGAGGAACAATAATACCCTTCTTTGCTAAGAGTTTGCAAGCAATAGCATTTGTATTTCGAACTTTACTATTGTTCTTTGGATGTTTTAAGACAATTTTCTGTTTGTCTGTTTCTATAATCCAAACATCTTGTTCCCATCCTCTAGTATTTCTAGAAATTGTTTTAACTTTTAGAGAAAGTTTTTCCCAAACTATTTCCTTTAATTTATTATTTGTGAAATTCATTTAAACGCACCACACATTGGAATACATTTTTACAAGATTTACATTCCATTTATTGAATATATAATTTCAGATAAAACTAATTGGGAAGAAAAAGTTGATGCCTCTAATAAAACATCAATTATTATTAGATTTAGAGTAATTTAAGAAGTTAATTTAGTATTCTTTTGAAGCCAAAAAGAATTTAATTTTCAAACTAAAGGTTATATTATGAAAGATAATATTATTTTTATTTCTGGATCAACTGATGGAATTGGTAAACAAGCTGCTCTTGAATTAGCTAAACAAGGAGCACATGTCATCATTCACGGTAGAAACAAGGATAAAATCAAGAAGACACTTGATTTTATAAAATCTCAAACAGAAAATGAAAACATTGATTTTATACTCGCAGATATGTCCTCTTTTAAACAAATTAAAGCGATGTCAGAAGAATTGCATAAACGATACAAAAAAATTGATGCTTTAGTGAATAATGCTGGTGTGCAAGTTCATGGTCTTCAATATTCTGAAGATGGTTATGAATTAACTTTTGCTGTTAACCACTTAGCTTTTTTCTATACTACATCTCTCTTATTAGATTTAATAGCAAAATCTGATTACAAGCGAATTGTTATAGTAAGCTCCAGTATGCATTTCAGAATGGAGAAATTTGATTTCGATTACTTGAAAGCTAAACCGGAATATAGTTTGTACACTTATTATGCTCAATCAAAATTAGCTAACATCTTATTCGGATACAAATTATCTCGAGTGCTTAAAGATACAGGAATAACAGTAAATACTCTTTGTCCAGGATTAATTGATACTAATTTGAATCCTCAAAGACCGCAACACATTGTTGATCGAGCATTACCAGTCGAACAGGGTATTATTAGCACAATGCGATTAGTTACTGATTCAGAACTAAAAGGTGTTACTGGAAAATTCTTTACCTCAGATGGCATTGAATCAGAATCAAGTCCAGCATCCTATAACTTGGATGATCAAGAGGAATTGTGGACTTTATCTGAAGAACTCATCGGTGAGAAATTTCACTTCTGAAAAACAAGTCTATTGATTAGTCTTATATTTTCGTT
>JAUVZH010000406.1 GCA_030602675.1 Candidatus Heimdallarchaeota archaeon
AGAAATTTCTGAAAAGTTCCTGTACCACAACCAAGATCTAATACAGAATTGCCTTCAACACTCTTTGCCAATGTTTTAGGAATTAGCTGGTTTGGATCATTCATCCAAATAGCAAAGTTGTATAGTTTTGGATGTTGATACATAATGCCAAAATTTAACCTTTCTCTGATTGTTTTTCTTTTAAGATTCTTGTATGATTTTGCACAGATTTTTCTACTGATATCTAGCTTTACACTTCTCATTTCAGAAAGGTTAACATTTATTTCCTTCATTTTAATATCCTACCAATCTAAAGCATAATTCTCATCAGGATAGACCTTAAATAGTTTCTAATTTCATACCCATAGCTTTTCTTTAAATAGCTACAAATGAAAGAAAACAAAAGAAATATCAAATGCCAGTTGGTTTTGTATATTTAAAAGATAAATAATCAGAGTGTAGATTGCCATGAACTCAGAAATTAGAATAACGGTTTCAGGAACAGGTTTTGTGGGACTAATTACAGC
The DNA here is from genome assembly GCA_030602675.1 of Candidatus Heimdallarchaeota archaeon. GTDB lineage: Archaea > Asgardarchaeota > Heimdallarchaeia > JABLTI01 > JABLTI01 > JABLTI01. Next base: position 507 of record JAUVZH010000406.1, read on the forward strand.
TGGTATTTTAGCAGATAGAGGCTTCAAAGTAACAGCATTAGATGTAGATCAACAGAAAGTTGATGTTGTGAACAAAGGAGAAACATTCTTCTTTGAGCCAAATTTAGTACCACTAATTAATCGAGTTGTTATAAAGAACAAAAATCTCATAGCAAGTACGAATATTGTTGAGTCGATTAAAGACAGTGATGTTACCTTCATATGTGTAGGCACTCCATCAAGAGAGGATGGAAGTTGTGATTTGAAATACATTGAACAAAGTGCAAGAGACATAGGTAAAGCAATCAGTCAAAAGGACAAGTATCATTTGGTGGTTGCTAAATCAACGATAGTTCCGGGAACAACAAGAGATCTAATTAAAGAAACAATAGAGAAAGAATCAGGTAAAAAAGCAGGAGAAGATTTCGGTTTATGCATGAGTCCTGAATTTCTAAGAGAAGGACAAAGTGTTCATGACACTATATTCCCTGATAGAATAATTATTGGTCAATTTGATGAAAAATCTGGCGAAAAACTTGAATCTCTCTTTAGAAACTTATACTCTGATAAAGACGATGACTTCAGTAAAAATTGGGATAAAATTTATGGCAAAAAAGTTTCATGTCCCGAAGTCTTAAGGGTTTCAATTGAAACTGCTGAATGTATAAAGTATGCAAACAACTCTTTTCTAGCAACAAAAATATCTTTCATAAATGAAATTGCAAATATTTGTGAGCGTGTAAAGGGTGTTGATGTTAGTGATGTTGCAAAAGGTATAGGTCTCGATTTCAGAATAAATCCTCAATTTCTCAGAGCAGGAGCTGGTTTTGGTGGATCTTGTTTTCCAAAAGATGTTAAAGCTATTTCACATTTTGCCAGTTCAAAAGGTTACATACCAAAAATACTTGCAAGTGTAATGGAAGTCAATACTCACCAAGCAAAAAGAATGGTTGAACTCGCAGAAGAAAAACTAGGCGATTTGGATAAGAAAAACATTAGCATTTTAGGCTTATCATTTAAACCAGAGACAGATGATATGCGATATGCCCCGTCAATTAGGATAATTGACTTTTTGCTCTCAAAAGGAGCTTCTGTCATTGGTTGGGATCCACAAGCAATTAATGAAGCTAAGAAAGAACAATGGATAGGCGATAAAATTAGCTATGCAGAAAAATTAGAAGATGCAATAAAAGATGCTGATGCTTGCATGATAGTAACTGAATGGGATGCAATAAAAGATCTCAAACCTAAAGATTTCAAATCAATGAAGAAACAGATACTTATTGATGGACGAAGAATTTACAAACCAAAAGACTTCTTGGATGAAGGGATAGATTATTCCGGAATTGGTCTTGGATTAAAAATTGACTAAAATTAACTAACAGGATGAATTTGATATGAATATTTCTTTGACAAAAGAAGCATTACCTATTGTAAATGAATTGATAGAAAATGCTGATAAATTAAAAGTAAAAGTTGCTAAGGTTAATGAAGCAACTGTTATAGATTGTGGAATAAAGACAGAAGGGAGTTTTGAAGCTGGTTTATTATTCACAAGAATAAGTTTAGGGGGTCTAGCAGATGTTCAGCTAAATTTTCCTGTAAATGAGGCTTCATTTCCAGTAGTTCAAATAGCTACATCATTCCCAGTTTTAGCAACTTTGGGATGTCAAGCTGCCAGCTGGAATATAAATAAGGGTGACTTCTTTGGCATGACTTGTGGACCTGGAAGAGCATTAGCTCAAAAACCTTCCAAAATTTACAAACTAATTGAATACAAAGATGAAAGTAATACTGCGATTTTGTGCATTGAATCAGATAAACTTCCAACAGATAAGATTGTTGAGTATATTGCTGAAAAATGCCAAGTCGAAAAGAAGAATCTAATAATTCTTATGATTCAAACTGCTTGCTTAGTAGAATACGTTCAGATGGCTGGAAGAGCAATTGAGTTAGGTATCTTTAAGCTAGTAGAACAGATGGGTTATCCCAAAGAGCGAATTCTACATGCAATTGGTACAGGTTTTGTACCACCAATTTCTGTTGATACAGATGTTTCTAATGATCGTGTAAATAATGCTCTTATTTATGGAACGAAACTTTTCTTGATAGTTAAATCTGAACCTGATGATAATTTACAAGAGTTAATTGCTAAACTACCTTCAAAATCATCTCCGAATTATGGTAAAAAGTTCTTGGAAATGTTTAATGAAGCAGGAAAGGATTTTGCTAATTTTGATTTAACTATTTTAGCTCCATCTGAAGTTATCATTAATGATATTCGAACCGGTAAAGTTTACCATGAAGGTGAGTTAAATCTGGAATTACTGAAAGATTAGGTTCCACTGTAAACTCAGTGGACGTTTTCTTATTTTTATATCTAGAAATGAAAAAAGAAAGTAATTGATACTACTTTGTTAAATAATCTATGTTTCTTCATCTATCTCTTCTTCAACTACTTTATCACTAACAATATGCTTAGGATGAGTTTCTGTAACTTTGTCAACAGTTTCAATACCATGTGCTAAAGAATAAGATGACATATCAAATTGTTTCAATCCTTCGTTTGTAAGAATTAGTAATGACTTGATTCTCTTTAGTGCTCCTTGATTGTCTCTTGCTTCAATCTCATTTTCTCTGCCAATAGATATAACTTCTGACCAACTAATTCTTTTCCAAATGAAATGTTCTCTATAACAAATTCCTTCCGAGTTCACATAGAGTTTTACTGTAGCAATAATAAGAATTCTCCATAGTGAAAAGAAG
>JAUVZH010000053.1 GCA_030602675.1 Candidatus Heimdallarchaeota archaeon
CCCATGGATTCTGAGATTGAGCTGCGTAGAATGATGGCAGATTTGATGATGGATTTTGATATTTACCCAAAAATGCTACATCATGAAGTTGGCCCTTCTCAACAAGAAATTGAATTTGTTATGACTGATGTATTACTTGCAGCTGATATGGTACAAACTGTCAAGCAAATAATTAGTATGGTATCTTGGAATGCTGGACTTGTTGCTAGTTTTATGCCAAAACCATATACTTCAGAAGCAGGAAATGGTTTACATATTCACAATATGCTTTACAAAGATGGTAAAAATCTGTTCAGTGCAGAAGGCAATGTTCCATCAGAAACTTTGAGATTCTTTGTTGGTGGGTTAATGAAACATGCACCAGGATTAACAGCTATCTTTAATCCAACAGTAAATTCCTACAAAAGACTAGTACCAGGACATGAAGCTCCTGTCTATATCTCATGGGGAATGTCTAACAGAACTGCATTGATACGTGTACCGGGATATGAAAAATCAGCAAGAATCGAATATAGAGGAGCAGATACAACTGCAAATATTTACCTATTACTAGGTCTATTACTAGCTTCTGGATTGGATGGCGTTAAAGATAAGATGGAGCCAATAGAAGGAACAACATTGAATGTCGATCAATTAACTGATGAGAAACGTAAAGAAATGAAGATCATAAGAGGACCTAAAACGCTAAAAGAAGCTGTAGCAGCATTAAATTCAGACAAATACCTTTGTGACTTTTTAGGACCTCAATTCATGGAAATATTCAATAGAACTAAACAAATGGAATGGGAATCATACACGAAAAATGTCAAAGATCCCAACACAACAAAGGTAACTGAATGGGAATTTAATGAAATGTTTGAAAGGATTTAGTAAAAATATAGTTTAAACTGGAAGTCAATTATTAATTCATATCAACAGCTATAATGAAAGTGATTGTGAGCCTATGCAAACGACTATGTTATACATGGAAGATAATTATATTCGTTCTTTTGATGCGAAAATTGTCTCCAAAGGAGAAAATTATGTTGTTTTGAATCAGACTGCATTCTACCCTGAAGGTGGGGGCCAAGAATGTGATACTGGAACACTATCTTACAATGATAAAATTCTAACTGTTTCTAAAGTTCGAAGAGAATCTGGGGAAGTAAAACATTTCATAGATGAAATTGATCAAATACCAGAAATCGGCACATCAGTAAAATGTGAACTTGATTGGGACCGTAGATTTATACACATGCGTTATCACACTGCAATACATGTCTTAAGCACATACATGAAATCACATTTTAACTCTGAATGTGTAGGTAATAATATCTCAACTCGCAATGGTAGAGCTGATTTTAATTTACAAGATGCTCTTACTGAAGACCAACTTAAGCAAATAGAAGAAGGAGTTAACGAAGTGATTAACAAGAATCTTCCTGTGAAGATTAATTTTCTACCTCGAGATGAAGCAATTATATTTTTGGAAGAGAAAGGATATCAAACAGATTATATTGCAATGGTTCCTCCCTCAGTAAAAACATTTAGAGTAATATCAGTGAACGACTATGATCACGCATCTTGTGCAGGAACACATGTAGCAAATACTTCTGAAATTGGTAAAATTAAAGTGATAAAAAGGCGCAGCATGGGTAAAGATAAAGAACGAGTAACATTATCTTTTGATTGAAGCTTTAATTTATTGAAAATTTTTTTCATAGACAGACCTAATATTAATAGATGAGAAGAATTACTAGGAAAAATGTGAGTGGTAATTTTCATTTAATATAAACTGGAGAAAAATGTCATGTCCAAATCATTGGAGTATGTGGATGGTCAAGTAGTAATCAATTTAGCTAAACGTTTGATAAAAAGCCAAAGCCCAAGTGGAAATGAGAAAAAGCTTGCAACTCTTATGGCTATTGAAATGAAAAAAGCAGGTTTCAATCTTGTTCAATATGATGAACACAATAACATAGTTGGAGTTATGCCTGGAATTGGCAAAGGTAAAACACTTGTACTTGTTGGTCATATAGATACTGTTCCACCCGGTGAAATGGTTGGTGCTTTTGATCCGCAAGAAGTTGATGGGTCAAAATTTGGAACAAGAGGGAAAGTCATAACAGGACGAGGTTCATGTGATATGAAAGGAGCACTTGCAGCTATGATAAGTTCTGGTAGTGCTTTGAAAAGAGCTCGTGCAAGATTAAAAGGTAATTTTGTCGTTGTAGGTTTGGCAAGTACAAAAAACGGCAATTCAACTGGTTTGAAAAACTTGTTAAAGAAATTTGAAATCGAACCACATTTCATAGTTTCTTGTGCACCAACGAATCTCCAGATAAATATTGCTCATCCAGGACAAGCAACATATGAACTTGTAGCTAATGGAAAAATGACTAATATTGGCAATCCAAAACATGGCGAAAGTGCAATTCTGAAGATGAACAAAATCATTGATTGTTTACAACAAAATGTAGTTCTACCAGAAGATAAGCGATTTGGAAAAGCTAATATGATAATTAGCTCAGTTTCTTCAACTCCTGTTGGTGAATCTCACTCCATACCAAATCAATGCAATGCCTTGCTTGTAAGACAATTTTTCAAAGGTGAAAATCCTGAAGAAATCAAAAATAGCTTTATTGAAATTCTGAAAAAGAACAATTTCAAAGAGCATGATGTAACTATAAATCTGAAACGTGCCTTTGGACCTTTAGATGTAAATCCCAAATCAGAAATTATTTCTATAATTGAAGCAGCAAAGGATCTAGCAATTGGGAAAGCTGCGAAAATTAGTCAATGGGTGAGTGGTGTTAATATTTCTGAAATTTTTGATGTTAACATACCAGTTGTTGGTTTTGGTCCTGGTGATGAGAAATTTGCTCATACATCTATGGAACACATTCCAATGGACCAAATTGTTAAGGCTGCAAAAGTTTACACAGTCTTAGCAGAAAAAATTTGCATACAAATGAAGGAAAAGGATTCATAAATTTGAATCTACCTTCTAACAATTTTCTTAAATGCTCTTGTTAAAAATCGGATGAACCTTAATGATAGAAATAAAAGATGTCTATTTTAAGTATCTAAATTCTCCTACACATATCTTAGAAGATTTTTCATTAAATATTTCAAAAGGAGAGATTGTAGGAATAATTGGTCCTACTGGTTCAGGAAAAAGTACTATCTGTTATTTGTTCAATGGTTTAATACCTCATCATTTTAAAGGATCATTTCAAGGATCAGTCATTGCTGATGGAAAGGATACTACCCAATTTCCTGTTGAACAATTGAGTGAGACAATAGGTTATATGTTACAAGAACCAAGTTTCCAGATTGCTTCAGCATATGTAGAATCAGAAATTGCTTTTGGTATGGAAAACCTTGGAGTACCTGTAGAAGAAATGGAAAAGAGAATAACTGCCTTTTTAGAAAAACTTGGAATAAGTCATTTACGTGAAAGATCAACTTCTACCTTGAGTGAAGGTGAAAAACAAAGAGTGGTATTAGCTTCAATATTAGCAATGAAACCAGATATTTTGGTTCTTGATGAAAGCACAAGTATGATTGATTCAACAAGTAAGAAAGAACTCATTAAGATTCTAAAGGATTTAAAGGAGAAAGAGGAAAAGACAATCATACTAATAGATCATGATCTGGATTTCATATCAAAACTTGTTGATCGAGTAATATTAGTAAATCATGGAAAGATAATGGCAAATGGTTTACCAACTGAAGTACTAACTGATGTTGAATTATTGGAACAGAATGGTTTAGTTCCACCAACTCTTACATACCTTTTTCATGAATTCAAAGTAAATGATCTTCCTTTAGATATAATCCCAACTACTTATGATGAAGCTACTAAAATTCTTACGAGCTGGTTGAAATGACTTACATTGAGCTATCAAATGTGTCATTTTATTATCGAAAAAGAAAAGCATTATTCGATAATATTTCATTAACATTCAATCTAGGAGAACAAGTAGCAATAATAGGAAGAAATGGTGCTGGAAAAACTACTCTTGTTAAACTGCTTATAGGAATGCTGAAGCCCCAAAAGGGAACTATATCAATTGAAGGTTTGTCAATTAAGGATAAATCGATTGCTGATGTAGCTACTAAAGTTGGTTTTGTTTTTCAAAACCCAAATCAAATGCTTTTTACTAATACTGTTGAAAAGGAATTAGAATTAAGTCTAATGAGATTTGAATTATCCAAAGAGGTGAAACAATCTCGAGTAAACAAAATTCTAGACTTCTTTGATATGGATAAGTTAAGAACAATGCATCCTCGTAATTTAAGCAGAGGTGAAAAACAAAAACTTGCTTTAGCTTCAGTTCTTGTGCAAGAACCACAAGCAATAATTTTAGACGAGCCATTCTCTGGCATAGATATGACTCAAAGATTATTGATTGTAAAATATCTCAACGAATTAAAAAAACAAGGTAAGTTAATAATTTTAGTTTCTCATAATTTAGATTTAATTCTTGAAACAACTGATAAAATAATTGCACTTAAAGAAGGGAAAGTTGCTTACAATATGTCAATTGTACAATTTTTCAAAAACAGTGAACATCTGAAGGAAATTGGATTAATACAAACTGATTATTTGTCTATGTTAAAATCACTAAAGAAGTGTGGTTTACCTAATGAAATATTGAAAAAAAATGATTTGTTAAATTTCTATAAAGAAAATTTAAAGATCTAGTAATTTTTGTGCTTCAATTGATCTTTCTTCAATTAAATCTACTAATTCTTTAGTTGAAGTTAATCCATTAATAACTTTGACATTTTTGAATTCATTTAATGTCTTGCTAATCACACCTGAAATTGCAAATATCGTTTGGTTAAACCTTTTATCAATATCTTCTAAACTAGTAGAACATAGGATTTTTGGGGTATCTTTTTCTTCTGTAAAACCTTCAAGTATAAGATAATCTGCATTAAAAAATGGAATGAGTTCTTTAGCGCTCATGGACTTTTGAAAAAGCAAGGCAGTTTCAACGTCAGATCTAATAGCAGTTATTTTTGCGCCAGCTTGCCGATGTCTCCATGAATCTTTCCCTTCAGTATCAACACTAAATCCTTCGATATGTATAGCTTTTACTGTGTTAACTGTTTTTCCTCTTCGAACTAGCTCCTTGATTATTTCAACTAATGTACTTGTTTTTCCAGAATTTGTGTAACCAATAATCGCGAAGATTTTCATATTGTTCCTTCATTTTTCATTCTTCTTTAATATTATGATTATTTTTTCTAGTGAGCTTACATTACTAAACAAATAGATAATCGGAAGAAGTTTTTTCCTAAGTTAGATGAATTTCACGAAATTTTTTGTCGATAGCATATAAATTCTTCTGACAACACTTTTCTTTAAGTAAATCTATTACTATATTTATCATAGTTAGCTGAGGGTTTGAAAATATTGAGTTATGATGAGAAGCAGCTTAGTCAACTTCTTAGAAATTTAAAAGACAGAGACGGCTTAGTGAGATCACGTGCTGCATCACGTTTAGGTGAAATAAAAGCTAAAGAAGCTGTAGAGGAACTTGCTAGACTTCTAAAAGAAGATCGAGATTCATTAGTTCGTTCATCAGCAGCTGCTGCTTTAGGTGATCTAGGTGATGAAGCTCAGGAAGCAGTTGCGTCCTTATTGGAAACAATTAAAACAGATCGAATAGTTGGTGTCCGATTAGAAGCAGCAGTTGCATTAGGTAATATTGGTTCAGATAATGCTGTGCCTGGATTAACTAAAATTGCTATGGAAGACGATGACATTAGAATTAGATCATGGGCTGCAGATGCATTAAGAAAAATCAAAGATTGAGATAACTCTTCCAACTACAGGTGGTTTTATCTGCAAAGGATGCATTGATTCCTTTTCGTTTAATGTACATATATTTGGAAACTTGTTACTAATCAAATTTGCTTTTCAGTAGATTTAAATTTTTATCGAAATGAATTGCAAATGAAATCATTTCAAATTTTGAAAAAACCCTTTTAAACTTAAATTCTATGCTCGAGTCAAGAGACAAATACTATCCTAAAGTATTGAGTTGACAAATAATGGTGGATTATTCTTCAAAAATTCCTATTGAAAAAGTAAAAACAATGACTGATAATTCAAAAGCTACCTTTGGTGGGTGGGCTGAGCACCTAGTGCATAAAGGTAAGATATGTTTTCTTACTGTTAGAGATTCCACTGATAAGATACAAGTCACTGGTATTAAAACAAAACTCCCAGAAGAGTTATGGAATAATCTAATTGGTTTAAAGAATGAAACTATTGTTTGGATTGAAGGTATAATAAAAAAGAATGAACAAGCTCCTGGCGGAGTAGAGGTTATACCAGAGAAATTGCTAATACTCAATCCCGTTTATGGACCTATTCCTGTGGATATTACTGGTCGAACACCAATGGATGATGGTACAGTTTTTGCACAAAGAGAATTGACAATTAGAATACCAAAGAATAAACTACCTTTTGAAGTAAAATCTCATGTAGCTCAAGCAACCAGAGATTTTTTCTTAAAAAGAGGTTATATTGAATTGTTTTCTCCCTTAGTTGTAGCAACAGCTACGGAAGGTGGAGCAACAATGTTTCCTATTAAATACTTTGAACAAGATGCTTTTCTTGCACAAAGTGCGCAATTTTACAAACAAGCAGCTATTACTGCACATGAGAAAGTCTTTGGTCTTATCCCTTCATTTCGAATGGAAAAATCACGAACTAGAAAACATGTAGCAGAATTCTGGCAAATTGAAGTTGAAGCTGCCTTTCATGATCACATAAGTATGATGCAAGTTCTAGAAGACATGCTAGTTTATGTTGTAAATACTACAATAAAAAGTGCAAAAGAACCCTTGGCTAAATTAGAAGCAAAGCCTAAGAAATTAAAAGCAGGTTTTCCAAGAATAACTTTCAAAGAAGCTAAGGAACTTTGCTCAAGTTTTGAGCTTGAAGATCCAGTTGATTTTGATGAAGACTTTACTTCACCAGAAGAGACTGCTTTGTCACACCATTTCAAAACACCATTCTTTATTACCAACTGGCCCGTTCATACTCGTGGTATCTACTATCGTGTAAATGATGAAGATCCCAAAATATCCAATAGTTTCGATTTAATGGCCCCAGGAGGTTTTGTTGAACTTTGTACTGGTGGTCAAAGAGTTCATGAATATGATAAGATGGTTGAGGTAATAAAAAATCAAGGTTTCAGTCTTGAAGGTTATCAATGGTACCTTAATCTTTTCAAATATGGAATGCCACCACATGCAGGCTATGGTTTAGGAATTGAGCGATTAGTATTTTGGATTTGTAATTTAGACAATATAAAACAAGTAATAATGTTCCCCCGAACTGTAGATATCCTCAAACCCTGATGTTCTATACCGTAAATTAAAAAAGCATGTTAGTTTAAATTTGCTAGAAAGATAAAGTATTAAAGAGTCTAAAGGAAATTGAATGTTAGACGAGTATTAGTAACGAATAATAATTCAAAGTAATGTTCAGTTTAAAAAATTGATAATCTGTTGGTTATATACTAGAACAACAAGTTATCATGATGAACTGGGTTTCGGATATCGGAGAGGATGATATAGAAAGACGTCCTTTCTTATACACCTCAAGGTGGCTAGTAGGTAGATAAAATGATTGCGCGTGAGAAAATAATAGAACGGTCTGCTGCAGAATTCTTTGAAGCTAATAAAGCGATAGCTGGTTTTGACAATCCTACTAGATCTACTTATACTAGTATTCGAGAACTAGTTGAGAATGCACTCGATGCTGCAGAAAAAGGTGGCATTTTACCTGATATTGAGATTAAGATTGAGCTAATGCCTCCAGAAGAGATTGGCGATTTAATGGGTATAGATGATTATCAAGTAGATGAAGACGCGACCAGTGAATTTCTTAGACTCTCAGTTCGTGATAACGGTATAGGTATTCGTCATGCTGATATTCCCAAACTTTTTGGTAGAGTTTTAACAGGTTCAAATTATGGTGAACGACAATCACGCGGAAGATTTGGATTAGGTGCAAAAATGGTCTTAATCTACTCTCAATCTACAATTAGAGTACCATTTGAAATTAAATCACGATTAGCCCTATCTAAGAAGAAATCAGCAGAAACTACAAGTCATTATAAATTATTTATCGACATTGTCAAAAATGCTCCAGAAATTGTGGAAGAAAAGAAATATACTGGAAAATCAAAGGATCAATTAAAAATACATGGAACAGAGGTATCAGTTTGTTTTGCAGGCACATGGAGTAGATCCAAAAGATACGTTTTCGAGTATTTCGAGGAAATGGCTGTAGTCACACCTTATGCTTCCTTTACCATTATTACTCCCGATAATCATGAAGAACCAATTATTCATCCACGTACAGTTGATACAATACCCGATCCACCTATTGAAGTTCCTTTACATCCAATAGGTACTGATATAAATCAATTGAAAAGTGAAATCTCAAGAACTAGATGTACAACCATGAAAGATTTCCTTAAAACTCATTTTCAAAGAATAGGAGAAAAAACTGCTGCTGAAGTCCTTAGAATCTCTAAAGTATCAATCTCAAAGAATCCAAAGAAATTAGATGAAATGGAATTAAGAAGACTAATTCATGAAGGATTCACTAAAGCAAAATTTTTCCCACCAGATGGAAAATGCTTGTCACCTCTTGGTCATACTAATTTAGAAGCCGGATTGAATGATGTATATAAACCTGAGTTTACATGTTCAGAAGGTAGACCTCCATCAAGCTATAGTGGACATGCTTTTCAAGTTGAAGTTGCTATTGGATATGGCGGAGAAGAAATTTCACCACCTTACAAGCTAGTTAGGTTTGCTAATAGAATACCTTTACTTTTTGGTGAAGGTAATGACTTAATTAAGAAAACAATTGAAAACATCAATTGGTCAAATTATAAAACGAATTTAAATAACGATCCATTGATTTTTGCGGTATCATTGGTAAGTACAAAAATACCATTCCCAGAAACTAGCAAAGAGTATATTGCAGAAGTAGATGAGATCAGAAAAGAGCTAAGGCTTTGCTTGCAAAAAGCTGGAAGGAAACTAATGAAGTTTCAAAGAGCTTTGAAGAAAAGAGAACAAGCAGCTAAAAGAATGCAAATATTTGAGAAATATGCTCCTACTGCTACTTCAATTGTAGGACTTATGATCGGGAGAATGGCAGAAGAAGATTTTCAGTTTCTTTTCAGTTCAACACAATTCTCTAATTGTTTAAGACAGCGAGAAGGATCAATCTTTTTACCAAAGAACCCAATTCCTGTAGAAGCTTTACCAATGGATTCGATTGAAGGTGTTAATCTGGAACGATATGATATCCAAACCCTTCAAGATTTAGTTTTACTTGATGAAAATCAAATGCAAGAATTGATTTCGTTAGGAATGTCGGAGGAAGCTTCAGATCAAGCCGAACAAATTCTAAGAGCAATCCTTGAACTACCTGAACTAGCTAAAGATGAATTGGTAGAATCCGCTAGTGCAAAAGCTTTAGACGAATTTGCTAAAGAAAGAGGTATTATTGATGGAATTAATATATATAATGCAATTGATAATGTTTCAGTTTTACCAGGTGTTGGTCCAGCAACACAAAAAGCATTAAAAACGCATGATGTTAGGAATGTTAAAGAGTTCTTCTTAACATCAAATCTAGATCTAACACAAAGCAATCTCGTTTTAGGTGTTATTACTGAACTCAAATCAAAATGCAATGTTGATGTTCTGCCTAATATAACAGTGAAATCCATTGCTGAATTACATAAAAAGAAAATCTATAGCGTTTTAGATTTCTTGGAAGCAGATGATAAACTACTTTCAAAGATTCAAGGTCTTTCTGCTGATATGGTTTCATCTCTCATTTCTTTAATTAAACTTAACCTAGATTTAGATATTGAAGAATTAAGAAAAGCTATGAGTGAAGAAAGTGTTGAAGAAATTTCAGAAGAAGATGAAATTATTAGACCTTCCAAAGTAAAAGCGCCTTCACCTCCACCCGGTTTCTTAGAAGTAGATGCACTACTAAATGAACTTGAAGGTGTTGGGAAAACCATGACCCAAAGATTGCAAGACAAGGGTATTGAATCAGTAGGTAAATTCTACATGGTTGCCAACAGCTGTTTGTTAAAGATTAAGGGATTAGGTGCAAAAACAATATCAGCAAATAGAGCAAATACTGATGTAATTGTTCTTCCACGAATTAATTTTGAGGGCAAAAGGGATCTTAACCTTATGGGAATTTTTACAGTCGGTCAATTTTTAGAAGCAGAAGATGATAGTCTTACAAACATAAGAGGATTGAGATCACCTACAATTACAAAATTAAAACTTGATATTGAAGAAAAATTATTGATGACACCTGGTTCTCTAACTGTTCCGAAACGGAAGACAACTAAGAAACCAGCACCAAAAGCAAAACCAAAA
>JAUVZH010000317.1 GCA_030602675.1 Candidatus Heimdallarchaeota archaeon
ATTGATGATAAGCATTACATGATCTGGACACATTTAGCAGATCTACATTTTAATGGAAAGAATACCAAGAAGGAGAGAATTGTTTAGTAAAAGCAACAAAATTAACACCTACTGATCCTTTAATGTGGAACAATCTTGGGATTATTAGTTTAAGATTAGGTAAATATAAAGAGGCAATAGAAAGCATAGAGAAAAGTCTCGAACTGGATCCTAAGAATGCTAATTCTTTGGCTAGTTTAGGAGAAGTCCAAGAAGAAAAAGAGGAATTTGAAAAAGCAATTGAATACTACAAAAAAGCCATTGAATTGAATCCTAATAACAATTCTTAAATGAGATGATAGAAAGAACAGAGAAAAAAAGAAAGAAGAAAAATTAGATATTCAGTAATCTATTTTCATTCCTGCTTGTTCTAGATGATGTTTATCATGCATCCAAAGTGTAACAACAGTTTCTTTTCGGAAAAAATTTTTTTCATCTTCAATGGTTTCAGGAAGGGAAATGATTTTTTCAAATAAGCTAATAGTTTTTTCTCGAGTTTCTTTGAACAGTTTTTTAGTTTCAGCTAAAGTTAAATCCCTTTTCTCTTCTAAAATCACATCATTCCATTCTTCATATTTCATCCCTTTTTCTTGATGATCAAATTTAAAATCACTCCATTTGCCATCAAGTTTTGCTTTGCATCCCCTAATCATTTGATAATCCCAGGACCAAAGATGAAGTAATAATTCTCTAAGTTTCCAACCATTTGGTAATTCAAAATTTTCTTTTAATGAAAGTATTTGCTTGGTAATTTTACGTGTATTCTCAAGGTGTTGTTCTGGTGATAGTTTTTGTTCCATAATAATACATCCTCATATAGTATCAAACATATTAGTTTTTAAATTAAAAGTAATTTTCCACCGTTTTTAACATATATTCAATAACTATCAACTAGCTATATCATAAAGATATTATTACTGTTGGTTTTCTTGAGTTTCTTAGAAAAGAACGAAAATATTATAAACAAGAAACATTCGAATCAAATTGCAATCGTTTTTTGCCCTGATAGTGTAGTACGGCCTATCATCTTCGGCTGTCAAAGCTAAGAACTTCGGACTGCAAGCTTCATAGCTACAGATCCCGATGGACGCGGGTTCAAATCCCGCTCGGGGCGCCATATTAATTTTCTTAATTTAGATTATTTTATATTATCTTTTAGTAGTTTGATTGCTTCTTCTCTCGCTTTCAGTATTGTTTTCTCTTCTATGTTAGCCTTTTCTAGTGATGTCATTATTTTTTCTTTTAATACTTGTTTGAATAAGAGATATTCATCTTTTCTGGAAATAAATGGAATAACTTTTTCTTCATGAATTAATTCCTCAATAGAGGTTTTTTTTCCATTATTATTTCCTTCTGTCAGATCAAATCTGAATTTATCATAGACTAAAAAACAATGAATCATCGGAACATATGGAATATTATACTTTTTCAAGATCCTATCTGTTCCTGTTGAGATAGCTTCTGTCAATTTGTAAATGCCCACTTTTTTGTAGAGCGGTATTTTGAGTTCTTCTGCAAGTCCAGCAATAACTCCATGTTTTGTTGTACAGCTACCCATATTTTCTAAAAATAAGATCATTTTATCATCTGGGTTGCTGTTATATCCATATTTTAGTTTTTGAACATACAAGCATGCTTCTTGAAAAGTCTGTATACCTAGATCTAAGAATTTCTGGCTTATTTCTCCAGATGATGTCATTTTCTCTTTGGGTAGATTTTCATAAGGATCCATAGTTTAGCTGAAGTGGTTTTTTCATATAAAATTGCTGTTTTAGAATCTAACTTTTTTCTGGTAATAATTTACATTTCGACTATTTGAATTAAATAGATATAATTAGATGGTCTTTCTTTCAGATATTTAATTTCCTTTTGAGATCCACACCTCGAATAATCCTGAAGTGCAAATATAGTAGAAATCCACCTATTACTAGTGTTGACGCTATTACATACAATGACCAACTGACAGTAAATCGTTGCTCTAAAAAGCTGGAAAGGATGAAATCTATTCCTAGACAAATAACTCCAATGCCAAATAGTATGAATGATGCAATATTCAACCCTTTATTCTTAACAGAAATTGAAATTATTATCACTGCAATAATTATCGTCTCTACTAACGCTACTAAAGGTAACCCTACACGTAAATACCAATCAATTCGTCCATTATCTATTAAATCAATAACCAAGAGGAAAACAAAAAGTGGAAGTGCTTCTCCTGTTAGTAAAATTACTAGTTTATTTGGGAATAGTAATGGCATTGTAATAATAATCCATACTAGTGCCAGTGAAGCAATTGAATAAAGTGACCAGCTTACAGTTTTATTAATAATCAAATCAGTAAACAAAGTAATTAGCAATGGAATTATTAGTGTAACGCTAGCAATTTCCCAAATTAATTTGCGTCTTTGTTTTGCAGTTCTCCCTAGTTTACTTGGTTCTAGTGCAGGTTCATCTGGGTATTTTTTTGTATATTCAACAGGTTCTTCATCAGTTTCTTGTTTTGGTGATCCGCATAGAGGGCAATGTGTTTTATGTGGTTCAATTTCTACTCCACATTTGCTGCAAAATGACAATGCTATTATCTCCTAATTGGTTTCGATTCTTATTTCTATTCCTTCTTTAACAAGCTTTCTAAAGAAGGTTTTTTCTACAATTGTTTCTTTTATTGTTCTTCCCCAGTTTATGTATAGATTTTCTCCATAACTTACTACAGCACAACCTGTTTTTGTGACTGGACTTGGTGCTGGGAAGATGTAAATGTCACTAACTTCGTTAGTTAAGGGTTCTGGTAATGATACTTTACCTAAGTTAGTTATTACTCCCGAATATAGAAATTCCCCTTGTCCGTTATAAATGACTTTGCCAAATAGCTTCTTCACAAACAATGGAGTATATCTTACTATTGGGTTTAATTCTCCTCTCACGTTTCGAGCAATTTGTTGATTTATGTATTTGTCAGATATCTCTAATCTCATATAATGAAAAACCAGCTTCAAAATTTCCTCAAAAGAATATTTGCCTAATCTTGGATCAATAAACGGAGTCACATATAATGAAAAATTTCTCATGGTTTTAGATGGATATATTCTTCTCAGGTTTACTGGAACCATTAATCGTATTGGTTTTAGATTCTTCTTTTGCATTTTCAAAGGTAAGCTAAACAACACTTCTTGTAAAGAATCCAAATATATTGCTATTAGATATTCAGTAAGAGTAACATTCAGTTCCTTTGATTTTTGAAGCACTTGCTTTATTGGCATTATACCTGTTAAGATATTATAGACCCCTTTAGGTTCCAATTTATATGGTAAATGAAATGCTTTTGAGATACGTTTTGGATCAGGAATTTCTTTATGATAATTTTTCCTAAATGCATCTTCATATTCTTCTTTATGAGGTTCTTCCCCAGGTCGAAAAATATCTTGCCAATCATTGATTTCTAAACCCGTTAATCTTAGATATTCACTTACTAGAGATTTCAAAAAAGTTAGTGCACCTGTTCCATCTGTTATGCTATGATGGAATTCAACTGCTATACGATTATAATATGCTCTTACTCTAAATGGGAATATTCCTTTCTTTGTTATGGGCATTTTTTGGCATGGATATTTTGAGTCCTTTATGATTGTTGGTTTTCCACTAGTATATTCCCAATAATTCCAAAATAAACCTCTTTGTAGATTAACTCTATAATATGGAAATCTTACAATTATGTTTTCAAGTGCTTGTTGTAATTGTCCTACATTAATGGAGTGTTTTAGAGTAGCAGTCATTCTAAATAGACAAGGAATTCTTGATGATGTAACTAGAGAAAATATTGTTGCTGCGTTATCCAATTTATAAGATGTTGGAATTTGATTCTCGTCTGTTACCTGTGAGTTCTGATAATCCAATAATGTATGAGAATCACTATTACTTTGTCTTGAATTCATTTGTGTTCTTCCGGGGTTCTAGTTTAAAAATAAAATGTTGATTATTAACTTTCTACTAGTTAAACAACTTTTAGTAATTATCCTCTTAACTCAAAGAATGGGTATTACAAAAGAATATTTAATCCAAAATTGTTTTTTGCATTAGCTCCAAAACAGCCAATGATGATTTTTGAG